>CAZBTT010000078.1:0-13280 GCA_964494295.1 uncultured Acidobacteriota bacterium | reverse complement strand
CGGTGCCGAAGGCGATGGCGACGAGACCCAGGTAGAACAGGGGCCGGGGCCCGGGGGCCAGGCCGAACTCGCCGAGCACGTTAGGGTTCCCGCCCAGTTGAACGGCCCGGCGGTAGCCCACGAACCGGTCCGCCACCCAGCCGCCGGGGATGCTCAGCGCGTATACGGAGAAGGTGTAGAAGGCGTAGACGGTCCCCGCCCACTCCTTGGAAAAGGCAAGCCCGCCGGCGTCTTCCGGGGCGACCATGTAGAGCATGAGCAGCGCCCGCATGCCGTAGTAGCTGAAGCGCTCCCACATCTCGGTGAAGAAGAGGGGGCTCAGGCCCTTCGGGTGTGGACGCAGGGCGATCAGGCCGTAGACCACGAAGGCGATCCACAGGCCCACCGCCACGAACACGGGGGTGAAGGCTCCGAGATTCAAGGCCGCGAATACGGCATGCAGGCTGTTTGCATCCATCCTCCAGAAAGAGGCAGCAGGATAGCTGACTCCTAGTGGGACCGGTGGGTTCGAGCGAGGTTCTCCGCCCAGACATCCAGCTCGCGCAGGTCGGCGAAGGTGGTTGTGCCCTTGGGGTTCTTCGGAGCGCCCGCACCTCCGGCGACAAGTTCGATCCTTCTTGAGAGTTCGGACCTCAGGGTAGCGATCGCGGACGATGCCTTCGCCGAGCTGGATGGCGAAATGGAGACACCCACCGCAGCCGCTTCGGTGCGGGTGGCGAGAGCGGCGATCTCCCCGAGGGGAACCTCGGTTCCAAGACTCAGCACCCGGAGACCACGCGCGGAGAGGACGAGCGCCGCCATCTGAAGGCCCAGGCCGTGGGATTCGCCGGGCATCGTGGCCAGGACGACGAGCGGACCGGTCGCCGTCTCCTCAAGACGGAGCGCCGCTCCGCGGACCCCAGCGGAATTCCGCACGGCCGCGAAATGCCCATGGGCGATGTCGATGTCGCCTTTCTCCCGGGCCTCTCCGATGACTTCGAGACACGGAACAAGCCGGGTTTCAAGGTAGGCGAGAGGGTCCTGCTGCGCCAGATCGCGGTGAAGCGATCGCATCAACCGGTCGGCATCGAACCTGCGCACCACTTCGATGAAAGACGTGGCATCGAAGGGCAGAGCCTGACCCCGGGTCACGGGCTTCACCGGAACCGTGGCGAGGAGCGCTTCGAGCACGGCGTCGCTCGCGGGCACCACCTCGCCCGCCCGCAGGCCCCGCTCCAGGGCGGCGGCGATGCGCCGGATCCGCTCCACGTGCGCCACCGCGAACTGGCGATGCCCCGACGGCTTCCTCACCGACTTGGGGAAGCCGTACCGCTGCTCCCATGTTCTCAGTGTCTCAATGGGGACGCCGGTGGCTCGTGACAGGCCGCCGATGGAGACGTAGGCGGTTTCCCCCGGTTGAGGTTGCTTCGGTCGCGGGTTTCCTGGAGCCATGCGAATTGCGGCATGGTACGGACCTTGTGGCTTGTTGTCAAGGTTTTGGGCAGTTTTAGGCGAGCTGGGATCAACGGCGTTTCGCGCGACGCGCCCAAAGCGCGGTCTCCACGCGAAGTGCGATCCGATCGGTGACGGAACGATCTTCATACGAGGTCGCCCTGGCCTTGAAGGCGTGCCGGGAGAATGCGGAGCGCTTGAGATGGGCGACGCTCTCCTGGAGTTCCTGCCCGAGCCCAATGTGTCTGGCGACGAAGGAGAGGCCCTCTTGAACCGGTGTGACCGCGTCGAAACGCCGCGTGACCTCGAGAAAACGGTCCACCGAGAACTTGTCCTGGTTCCCACGCAGGATCATCGTCACGTCCGCGACCCAGCGCACGTGCGGCATCCGGGTCCAGCGCACGCCATGCACGAGGGCGTGGAGCAACTGGTCCTCGGGACACAGCGTCCGGGTCTCGGCGGTCCCGATCCGGAGTGCTACGGCCTGCGACCAGAACGGCTCGTCATCGTCGTCACGACGGGCACTTGCGAGAACATGCCAGTGAAGGTCGAGGAGGGGCTCGTGGCGGCGGGTCGGGGAAAAGACGTGAGCGTGGTTCTTTCGCAGGTCGGCGGGGATTTCAGGAGCGCCGCGGGCCGCGCGCAGGCCGCCCGCCTGCAGAGCCTGCATCGCGCGGAACAGATCCTTCACCGGAACCAGAATGTCGAGATCGGAAACCGTCCGCAGGCCGGGCGAGGGATAGACGGTCTCGCCCAGCGCGAGACCCTTGAGGGCGAGTGTCGGCACCGCGGCGGTGCGGAGAATCTCGAGGGAGGTCTCGGCCGATTGTGTGACCACTCGACGCTTCAGCTCGCACAGGGTGAGGAAGTGCGGGTTGGCCCGAACCCACGGATCCGAGGGCAGAAGCCGCTTCAGATTCGCCATGAGCAGCGGCGCGATCCAGCCGATTCCGACTTCCTCCGGTGTTCCGGCGAAAGACAGTTTCTTCCAAGCGGCAAGGGCGGCGTCTCCGTCGAGCAGGCTTGCCTGCAAGGCGAGGGTTTCGGGCTCGGTGGGAAACGCCGTGACCGGGCGTCCTTGACTCATCTATGGGCTCAACGCCCGGCGGGCGCGTTCCTGCTGGACTGGTAAGCGATGCGGCCGTTCACGATCGTGTACAGGATCTCGGTCTTGAGAATGTCCTGATCGGGGACGCTCAGGATGTCCTTCGACAGGACGGTGAGATCCGCCCACTTGCCGGGAGCGATGGTCCCACCGTTCTCTTCCGCGAACGAAGCCCAATAGGCGTCTCTGGTGTACGAGCGAAGTGCCTCCTGCCGCGTCAGTTTCTGATCCGGCTGATATCCGCCCGGGGGGATGCCGGCTTCGCTCTGACGGGTCACTGAAGCGTAGAAGGACTTGATCGGATCCACGTCTTCAACCGGCGCATCCGTCCCGTTGACGAGGACGGCTCCGGACTTCTTCAGTTTCTGCCAGACGTAGGCGCCCTCCAGGACTCGGGCCTCCCCGAGCCGCTGCGAAGCCCACGGAAGGTCCGACGTTCCATGGATGCCCTGGATCGAGGCGATCACACCAAGACGACCGAAGCGGGGGATGTCGGTCTCATCGAGGATCTGCGAGTGTTCGTCGCGGAAACGAACGTCCTTCTTCTCGGGGTGCGGCTTGAACGCGGCTTCGAAGGCATCGAGAACCGTCTTGTTCCCGGCGTCGCCGATGGCGTGCACGTTCACTTGAAAGCCGTTCTGGATCCCATACAGCGCGGCTTCCCGCACTACCGCTGGGTCGGTGACCCAGAGTCCGGGGTTGCCGGGATCGTCGATGTAGGGTTCGATGAGTTTCGCTCCCCGCGAGCCAAGCGCGCCGTCGATCGAAAGTTTCAGAGAACGCACGGTGAGGAACGAATCGGGACCTCCGGGTCGCGGGGCGCCGAAGCGCTTCAGGTTGTCCAGGCCGCGGATCATGGCGTAGAGGCGAACTCCGAGCTGGCCCTTCCCTTCGAGCTCGCGGTACAGCGCGATCGTCCGCAGATCCGCCCCCGCATCGTCGAAGTACGTGATTCCCTTGGCGAGGCACTCCTCGGTGGCGAGCCGGATCGCCTCGCGGATGTCCGGTTCGGTCGGGGGCGGCGGCTGGATCAGTCGTTGGGCCGTATCCACGAAGACGCCGGTGGCGTGGCCCCGATCGTCGCGGATGATGTCGCCACCGGGGGGCGCTTTCGTGTCCGGTCCGATCTTCATGAGAGACATCGCGAGGGCATTCGCGAAGCCCGCGTGTCCGTCGGCGCGGACGAGATAGACCGGATTGTCCGGAGAAACCGCGGAAAGGGCATCGTGCGGCGGGAAGCCGCGCACCATCCGCGAGGGGTTCTTCTCCCACTTCCCTTCGTGCCAGCCGCGACCCACGACCCACGAACCCTTCGGCCGATCCTTGACCGCGGCCGCCACCTTCGCGACAACCTCGTCCCAGCTCTTCGTCCCGACGAGGTTGAGACTCATCCGAGCCTGGCCGATCCCGACGAAGTGACCGTGACTCTCCTTGAGGCCGGGTACGACGGTGGCGCCACTCAGATCGAGCACACGAGTGGAGGCGCCTTTTTGAGCGAGCAGGTCCTTCGAAGAACCCACCGCGGTGATTCGTCCGCCGGTGATGGCCACGGCCTCGGCGCGCGGGCGCGCTTCGTCCATGGTGTGCACCGTGGCGTTGATGAGGATGTGGTCGGGCGATCCGGGAGCGGACTGGGCGGCGGCGATCAGGAGGAGGAGGGCGTTTGTAGTCAGGAACATCCTGGGATCCTACCCACATCTGAGAAAATCGGCGGAGGCCTCCGGACAAGGGGGTGGAGTACGCTACCCGCCGGAACCCACACTGAGGCACACCGAAGAGAACGCTTTGAACGAAGAACGTTTCGACGTCGTCCCCGGACTGCGGCGGGAGTGGATGATCATCGTCCGGAGACGGCGGTTGGTCGCCCTGGGTCTCTTCGTGTCGCTGCTTGGGGCGACCATCTACAACTACACACTGAGACCCGTTTACGAGGGCCTCGCCGTCGTGGCCATCTCGGAAGCCATGGCCGCGAATCCGCTGGCGCGCATGTCGACCGAGTTGACCCGACTGAGTACGATCCTGGAGAGGCAACGCGCGATCATTCGCAGCCCCGAGTTCGGATCACGCCTTGTCCCGACCCTCGACGAAAGAGCGGTCAAGGAGCTGTCCTATGGCCCGATCGGGAGCTGGCCGGATCGAATGCGCTCCGAATGGGCCCGGCTCATGGGCGCCGAGGGCTCGGGGGACGCGCCGGTGGATACGGTCGCGGCATTTCGCTCGAGATTGCGGGTGACTGGCGAGGCGAAGTCCACCTGGATCGAGATCCGTGTCTCGGCCTACGACGCAAAGGCCGCGGCCGACATCGCGAACGCAGCGATGGACCAGTACCTGCGCGAGGCTCAGGAGGCGAATACCCGCACGGTGGAGACTTCTCGCCAGGCCCTGGGCGCCCAGGTTCAGGAAAAGGAGCAGCGGCTGAACGAGCAGTTGAGCGGCTTGAGAGAACTTGGAACCAAGTCGGGCCTGGGCGACATCGAGGTGCGAAAGGCGATGCTCGAACGCGAGTTCCGCGCCTTCCAGGAGGCGCTCGTCGCCGCACAGACGTCACGAGTCGGCCGCGAGGCCCGACGGCGGGAAGCAACCCAGCTGCGGGGCGGCGTCGCCGCCGTCCGGTCCGATCCCCTGATCCGCGCAGCCACGGCCCGGGTGAGCGAGCTCGAGGACAAGGAGAAGTCGCTGCTCGCGACTCTTGGCCCCAAACACCCGGACGTCGTGACCGTACAGGAACAACTCGAAAGCGCACGCCAACGCCTGAACCAGGAAATGGGATCTCTCGAGCAAGGCGCCGATTCCGAGTATCAGCTCGCCCTGAATGAGGAGAGCCGCCTCAAAGCCAATATGTCGCGAATCCAGCGCGAACTCGCGGATGTGGAGAGGGAGGCCCTCGGCTACTCTCTCGAACGCCGGAAATTCGAAGCGAGTCGCGGTTCGATCGATGCCCTGTTCCAGCGTCAGGCAAACGCGTCGCCCGCGATCATCGATGCCCAGGTTCTTCAAAACGCACGGCCCACCTCGGTTCCCGTCTCGCCGCAGCGGCAAAGAAACTTCCTCTACGCCCTGATCGGCGGCCTGGTCGGAGGACTGCTGCTCGCGTGGATGGCCGAACGTTTCGACGACTCTGTACAGTCTCCCGAAGACGTCAAGGAGGGCCTTGGTCTCCCGTTCCTCGGCATCATCCCGCTGATCCGCAAGCTCCCCCAGGGCTCGATTGCGCCCGCGATCGCCGACGGCAAGACGGGTCTCGCCGACTCTTTGCGCGTGGTGCGCACCAACCTCATCTACGGATCGGCCCAGACCCGACCGAAGGTCCTGGCCTTCACCAGCGCGACTCCCGGGGAAGGCAAGTCGACGGTGGCCGCGGGTCTCGCCATCCTCTTCGCGCAGAACAAGGCCAAGGTGCTGCTCATCGACGCGGACATGCGCCGACCCACCGTGCACAACCTGCTGAACGTGGCGCAAAGTCCGGGTCTTTCCGGGACACTTTCCGCCGAGGGGCCGGTGACGCTCACCCCGCGAAACGGCCCGGTCCGCGGTCTCGATGTCCTGCCCGCCGGAACTCCGCAGAACCTCTCCGCCGAGCGGCTCGGCTCGGACGCCATGAAAAGTCTCATCGAGATGGCGCGAAGCCGTTACGACTGGGTGATCATTGACTCTCCGCCCGCCCTGGGCCTTTCGGACGCCGCGGTGATCGCGACGCTGTCGGACGGCATCGTGGTGGTCTGCTCCGGGGACAAGACACCCCGACAAGCGGTGCGTCATGTCGCAGACCAGCTGAAGGCGGTGCGCGCCTCGGTTCTCGGCGTGGTCTTGAATCGCGTCGATCTGCACCGTCATTCCTACTACTACGGCCGTTACTACTCGGCCTACTACGGCGCCGAGGGCGAGACCGGAAAGAAGCAGGCGGCCGAGACGAGAGAGAGTCCCGCGACTTAGGCGACCCCAAGCACCTCGACCGTCGCATCGAGCACGGCTCGCGTGGTGATTTGCGCCAGACACTCAGGTGCGGGCGCAGCGTCGCACTCGGCCGGCGGCCGGCGTATGAGATTGCAGGGGCTGCACCACAACGTCGGCGAGACCACAATGTGCCGGCCACCGGCTCCAAATCCCTGGTCGCCGCCCGAAAAATAGCGACCGGGATTGGAAGGACCGAAGACCGCGACGGAAGGCACCCCCAGGGCGCACGCGAAGTGCATCGCGGAAGTGTCGCCGGAGACAAAGGCGTCGAGCCCGCTCATCACTTCGGCGAAGGCCCCCAACCCGAGCTTTCCGGAGAGATCCAGAACGGCCGCGGGGAGCGCCTGTTTCATCGCTGCGGCCTTAGCGGTCTCGCCCGCCGACCCGGTCACGGCCAGGACCGCGCCCTTCTCTCGAGCCAGAGTGGCGGCGAGTTCGATCCATCGCTCGATGGGCCATTCCTTGATGCGGCGGCCAGCACCCGGATGGACGCCCACGATGGGACCCGTCTTCTCAAGACCGCTTTCCGAGAGCGCCGCGGCAAGTTGTTCCCGACCCCGTGCGCGTCGCGCGTCATCCAGCCATCGAAAGGCACGACGCGGCAGCGCGCGGCCGAGCGCCGTCTCGACCGCGCGGCGGTTCTGCTCGACGAAGTTCAGATTCTCATCCAGTTCAACCACGGCGGTCAGGAGAGAAGCGCTCCCCGTGTTCGCGTAACCCACACGCGCGCGGGCGCCGGTCGCGCTCATGAGCCAGAGGGCTCGAACATCGCCTTGAAGGTCGATGGCGAGATCCGGTCTGGTGGCGCGGCGCGAGCGCGCGGCTCGCCAAAGATCCGGGAGGTCCAAGGCTCCTTCGTCGCGCCGGCCCACCCACGGCGCACTCCAGATGAGAACCTCGTCGACCGGCGCATCCCGGGCGACCTCGCGCGACCACTCGCCCACCGCGAGCCGGATCTTCGCGGAGGGCAGGGCTTCGCGCAGCATGTGGAGCGCGGGCAGGCTCATGAGGACATCGCCGATCCGATCGAGGCGAAGGATCAGGACTTCGCGCGGCAGGTCCGCCCCCGGCTTTAGCAGAAAGGGCGAGGCGAGGGTGGCGGCTCCGCTCGCCATCGCGGCCAGGAACCGCTCGCGCGGTTCGGTGACGCGACTCTGCGTGCCCTTAACGTTTTGCCAGCGTTTGCGCCTGGACATAACACTCTTCAAGGGTTGATGCGACCCGTTCCCACGTGAGATCCCGCTCCACACGACGACGCGCGTTCTTGCCCAGCACGTCCCGCCCTCCAGGATCCTCGCCGAGTCGAAGCACCGCGCCGCGCAAGGCGGGTGCGTCGCCCGGCGGCACGAGAATTCCCTCGACGCCGTCTGTCACCACATCGGGAATTCCGGCGACCCGGCTCGCGACGATGGGGCGACCGGTGGCCATGGCTTCGAGCAGCGCGTTCGGCAGTCCATCCACATTCCCGTGCGAATCGATGACCGACGGCACCGCGACAATGTCCGCGCAGTTAAGGGCGATCGCCGTGTCCGTCCTCGAGAACCGGCCGGCGAGGGTCACCGAGGCGCGGGCCTTCTGGGCGCAGGCGCGAAGTTCGGCTTCGAGATCGCCGTCGCCCACGAGGGCGAGGTGAATCTGAGGCGCGTCTCGAAGAGCGTTGATCAAAGACGCGAAACCCTTCTTCTCTACCAACCGACCCACCGCGACCACCAGGGTCTGCTCGGGCGAAGCGCCAAGGCGACGTCTCATGACTTGGCGCTCGACCGAATCGAGGTGTTTTGGAGCAAAGAAGCGGGCATCGACACCGTAGGGAACCGTGTGCGTCGTTTCGGCGCGTGCGCCGAGAATGATCGCCCGATCCCGAAGATCAGAGCTGCACGCCGTCACCGAACCCGCGGCAAGAAAAGCCCGGCGGGCGGCAATGCCCACGACGCCGTTGCGCTCCGCGGCGAAAACGTCGCTTCCGTGAAGCGAGATGACGAAGGGTTTTTCCGCGGCCCGCGCGGGGCCGTGCGCGAGCACGCCGCCGGGCACCACCCAGTGCGCGTGCACCACGTCGTAGGTCTCGCCACGGAGCGCGCGCTTCACGGCGCTTCTGGTGGCAAGAGCGGCGAAGGGCGCCACCAGCAGGGTCTTCCACCTGAAGCCTCGGTCGGCTTTCATGCTCTGCGCGTAGCCCCACACGTTGAGGCTCGCGAGAGGAGCGTAGGCATACGGGAAGAAGCGCAGCCCCGCTTCGTCGTTTCGTTTCAGGCGCGGATGGGCGGGCAGGACGATGTCGACCTGATGGCCCCGCGTCACCACGCTTCGCGCGATCTCCTCGATGAAGGGCGCGGTGCCGTCTCCTTCGAAGAGCGGGTAGGACGAGGTGACCATCAGGATCTTCATGACTTCGGCGTACGGGGAAGCACTTCGACCCGGTCGACCATGACCCCGAGGTCGCGAGTGTCGGTGGAGCTCTTGTCGGTGTTGGAAGGCCTCCACGCGGGAACCTCGAGGCGGAGGATTCCCGAGCCCGGGGGAAGGGGGTCGGGCAGCGTGATCTCGGCATCACGCCACTCGGCGTCCGCGGTGAACTCTCCGAGGGGAACTTCGTTGAAGACCACCTTCACCACGGCGGGGCGCGCGGTCGCGGGACGGAGATGTGCGGTGGCCCTGATTCTGATCCGCGCGCCCGGCGTGGCCGCAGGAACGTAGATCGAGCCCGTCGCGTTGCCTCGCTCGTCGAGGCACCCGCCCGTCCAGCGGTACGTCAAGTCTCCCGTCGCCTCGCTTTCAAAAAACCCGGAGGTCTGCAGGTCACCCGAACCCCCGATGTCGATCAGCGGTTCGGTGGTGACCCGCAGTGTCTCGGGCTCGATCACCCTCGAGAGGTAGAACTCGACGCTCCGGGGTTCGGGCTTTTCCGGAACGCGGTCGTACGTCCACTCGAACTCCGAAGACGCGAAGCGAAACGTCTGCGTTCGCTCCAGGAAGAGGCCGCAGACATCCGTCCTGAAACTGGTCACGAAATAGATGTTCCGGTACGTCTGCCTCCATGCGCGGATCAGATGGGTCAGCCTTTCGGGATCGGGATTGAACCGCCGGAACTCCAGTGCGTTCGCGCCATAGAGGCCCCACAGGGGCAGGGAAAGCAGGTGGATGTTCTTCGGCTGCTCGAAGAGAACGATGTCGCTCGGACCGAAGCGTCGGGCCACATCGGCCACGAAGCGCACGCTGCCCTTCCAGTCGACGTAGGAAACGATTGGCCGGGTGTGGGCCACGGAAACGCCAAGGGCGAGGAGGCCCGCGAACACGGCCGCAAAGCGCCACGCTTTCGACCGACGAGCCAGGGTGACCACGGCAAGGGCGGCGAGGATGAAAGTGAACGGCAGCGTCACCGGCAGGTAGCGCCGCATCGCGAAGAAATAGTCGTTGAAGACGCGGATCTTGTAGAAGTAGAAGAGGGAGAAGGCGAGAAGTACGGCGATGGCCAGCAGGTCTTTCGAATCCGCCTTCTTGAGAAAGAGTGCCAGTCCGAGAAGGGCCAGGCCGAGCGCGGGCGCGCCCACGAACCACGAGTAGCGGACAAGGGCCTGAGCGTCGTGCGCGGCGAGGCGGTGGAAACCAAGGTCGCGAAGAACTCCGAGATCCGCGAGCTGTTCCGCCTTCGGATTCCCGTCGCCCCCGGCCCACGCGGAAAGAGACGGGCGCAGGGTCAACGAATACGCGGCAAGAAAGCCGAGTGCGGCGAGTGCCGCCACCCGCAGACGGTTCTCGTTTCTCCGCAGGTGCGCGATGAGACTCGGGCCGAACTTCCACACGATGACCGCCGCGACGAGGGCGAGGACGAGGACCAGGAACCAGACCGACAGGGGATGGTTCCAATACCGTCTGGTGAGGATCTGGTGCGCGTAGCGCTTGGAGAAGAAGACAGAATGAATCGCTGCGTGCACGAAGAGGAGAGAGAACGGAATCAGGAGGCCCGCGAGGCGTGAGGCCCATCCCTCCTTCCTTGCCATGAGTTCGTGCGCCGCCCAGAAGGCGAGAGGGAGCAGTAGAAGCACGCTGTCGATTCGGACGAGCAGTGTGAGCCCCAGGAGGCCCCCGGACAGCCACGCGAACATCCGGGAATCGCTGTCCTGATCGAGTCGATGGGCCAGGAGTCCCGAGAGAATCAGGAATTGGGAGAAGCCTTCCGAGACCGGGTATCGGGCGAACCAAACCTGAAGGACCGTCGTGGCCAGCCCGACGGCCGCGAGCAGGGCCACCGCGGTTCCGAACATGCGGCGGGCGAGGAAGAACGCGGCGAGTGTCCCGAGGATTCCAAAGACGGGTGGAGTGGCGAGCGCGCCGCGCACACCCATGGTCTCGAAGAGATAGGCCCCAAACGCGGGGAAGAGGTGGAAGAACTGCGGTGTGATCAGACCGCTCTTCGGATGATCGAGTTCGAATCCCATGAAACGCGGCCATGAAGGCTGCGGTCGTTCCTCACTTACGTCAAGGCTGAATCGGAACGGTGGCTCGTCGAGGTTCGCGTAGAAAAGTGAGAGGTCGCTCTCGGGGATGGAGGCCACGACCGGATCGAGATGCGTGATCGCGCCGGTCCGTGCGATGACGCCCATGGCCGAGACATAAGCGCCCGGGTCGCGTCCGCCCACAATGTATTCGCTCGGCCGGGCATGGAGGAGAAAGGCGACCACCGCGACCGCGAGGGCGGGCAGCAGGTTCGAAATCCGATCCGGTTTCGAGAAGGGCGCCTCGGCGCGTCGGCCACGCAGCCGGGCCACAAAGAAGATCGAACCGAAGAGAATCAGTTCAAGGCCGGCCGCGCGCACCGTTCCGAACAGGGAGAATTCGGCCAGAAGAAGAGCCACCCAGGAAGAGAAAGCGACCGACAGCGCTCCGGCAAGGAAGATACGTTCGTCCAGACCCAGCCGTTCGCGATCGGAACGGCCGAGGAGGGAGAGAAAGGAGAGCCCGGGAAGCAGCAGAAGGACGAACGCTGCGGGAAGGGCGAGGGCGGCTCCGAGGGTCTGTGGCAAAAGCTATGCGTGAACGGCTTCCTTCACGGCGGAGATAACGGCGCCGACCTGGGCATCGGTCAGCTCGGGATAGATGGGGAGCGACACGATTTCCTCCGCGGCTTTCTCCACCACCGGAAGGTCGCCGCGTTTTCCGCCGAGCGAGGCATAGGCGGGCTGCAGATGAAGGGCCACGGGATAATGGATGAGCGTTCCCACCCCGAGTGCCCCGAGCGCGGCCATGAAGGCGGCGCGGCGGGGATGACGCACGACGAAGAGGTGATACACGGCGCTCGCGTAGCTCTGTTCTTCGGGCAAGCCGAGCGGAAGGCCGGCAAACGCCTCGAAATAGCGACCGGCGATCTCGCGCCTTCGGGTGGTCTCGGCGCTCAGGGTCAAAAGCAACTCGCGGAGAATCGCTGCCTGCATGTCGTCAAGGCGTGAATTGGTGCCGAGGATCTCGTGGCGGTACTTCTCGCTTTGTCCACCGTTTCGAAGTTGCCGAAGCCTCTTCGCGAGCGCGGGATCCTCGACGAGGATGGCCCCGCCATCTCCGAAACCGCCGAGGTTCTTGGTCGGATAGAAAGAAAGGCCCGCGATGCCCGCGATGCTGCCCACGGGGCGGTCCTTGTACCTCGCGGCGTGGGCCTGGCAGGCGTCTTCCACCACCACCAGATTGTGTCGTCGCGCGATCTCCATCATCGGGTCCAGATCCGCGGGATGGCCGTAAAGATGCACGGGCAGGATGCCCCGCGTCTTCGGGGTGATGCGAGCCTCGATGGTGGCCGGGTCGAGATTCAGGGTCACGGGATCGATGTCGCCGAAGACCGGTGTGGCTCCGAGGCGCGAGATCGCGAGGGCCGAAAAGGCGGCGGACATCGGAGACGTGATGACCTCGTCGCCCGGACCAATGCCCTTCACCTCGAGGGCCAGGATCAAGGCGTCCGTGCCATTCGCCACCGCGACCGCGTCCCTGGCCCCCATGCCCGCGGCGAGTTCCTTCTCGAAGGCATCGACCTCCGGGCCGAGGATGAACCAGCCGCGGTCCAGCACACGCGCGATCGCCCGGTCAATGGCGTCGCGATGGGCCGCGACTTTGGGCTTGAGGTCGTTGAAGGGAACCGGCGTGGTTTCGGTCACAAATAACGGTCCTTGTTCTTTCGGTAGTACTCGATGGTCCGCGTGAGGCCGTCTCTGAACGGGGTGGTGGATTTCCACCCGAGGACACGCTCGATCTTCCGCGCGTCCGAATAGAAGTCGCCGATGTCGATCTTCTTGCGCTCTTCGGGGAAGGGAACGATCTTGATCTCGCTGTGGCCGGAAAGCTCCACCAGATCCGTCGCGAGGTCGAGAAGGGAGATCGGTGCGCCTCCGCCGAGGTTGAACACCTGGCCGTTGGACTCTTCGCTGGCGCCGGCACGCAGGAAGGCGTCGACCACGTCGTCCACATAGTCGAAGTCGCGGCGCTGGGCTCCGTCGCCGAACACTTCGATGGTCTCGCCCAGAACCGCTTTTCGCATGAACCAGCCGATGAAGCCCTGTCGGTTATGGCGAATGAGCTGGCGTGGCCCGTAGGTGTTGGTCAGGCGCAGGGAGCAGGCGCGGATGTTGTACACTTGGTTATAGACCAGGTGATAGAACTCGCCTGAGATCTTGTTGATGCCGTTGACGTCGGCGGGGGCGAGCGCGTGCTCTTCGTCGACCGGAAGCCGCTGGGGTCGGCCGGAGATCTGGCCGGTCCCCGCGTAGCTGATCTTGGCCTCGGGATTCCTCTTGCTGAACGCCTC
>CAZBTT010000077.1:0-13317 GCA_964494295.1 uncultured Acidobacteriota bacterium | reverse complement strand
CGGACGCTTCGGCATGATCGTGACCGACTGCAACATGCCGGAAATGGATGGCTACGAGATGACCCGCGCCATCCGGCGGATCGAGGAGAAGGAGCGCCGGAAGCGCACCCCGATCATCGCGTGCACCGCGAATGCGCTCGGCGGTGAGGCCGAAATCTGTTTCGCCGCGGGCATGGACGACTACCTTGTCAAGCCCGTCGAACTGGTTCAGATGCTCGGGAAGCTGGATCAATGGCTGCCCATTCCAGGAGAAGAAGACATGCCCGTACACGCATCCGTCGCTTCACCCCGGGTCGAGACCTCTCCACCCGTCGACCGGTCGGTGCTCGCGAAGATCTCGGGAGGCGACCCATCGACCGAGCGCGACATCCTGACCGATTTCCGAAGAGTCAACGATGAAGACGCGGCCGCTCTGGATCGCGCGGTCGCTGCGACGGACGGGGAGCAGGTCACGCACTCCGCCCACCGGATGCTCGGGGCCAGCAGGATGGTGGGGGCGCCTGCGTTCGCGAACGTCTGCGCAGCCATCGAACATGCCAGCCGCGAAGGCGACTGGAGGACGATCACCGCGAACATGGAGCCGTTCCATGTGGAACGGGACCGTCTCAACACCTACCTCGACGCGGTGTGACCGGGAGTGTGTCTTGCAGATCAATGATCTGACCTTCCTGGTCGTCGAGGATCACGAACTTCAGCGCCAGGGCCTCGTGGACACACTGGAGCGTCTCGGCGCTGGGGCCATCTTTACCGCCGTCGACGGACGGAGTGCGCTCACCCTCCTGGAAGGACCGGCCCGGGCGGTCGACGTGGTGATCAGCGACCTTGATATGCCCGGCATGGACGGCATGGAGTTCCTGAGGCGAGTGGGAGAAACGGGAGCGGGCGCCTCTGTGATCATCGCAAGCGCCCTGGATTCAAGACTCGTTGCCTCCATCGCCACAATGTCCGAGGCGTACGGCATCGTGCTCCTGGCCGTCCTCGAGAAACCGCTCACCCCGGACAAGCTCTCGGCGGCGATCGCCCTTCATCGGTTGCCAGAACTCGCCATCGGGACCAAACCCGGGCCCCGTTTCTCCCTGGACGAGATCGAACAGGGGCTCCGAAACGGCGAGTTCGAACCCTTCTATCAACCGAAGGTCGAACTCGACACGGGCCAGATCAAGGGATTCGAGGCGCTCGCCCGCTGGCGGCACGGGCGCCTCGGCCTTTTGCCTCCGGAAGCCTTCGTGAAGACGCTCGAGGACGGCGGACGCATCGACGAGTTGATGTGGGTCATGCTTCGGGCATCCGCGGTCGCCTGCCGAACGTGGCGTGCGAACGGACTCGATGCCACAGTGTCGGTGAACGTCTCGGTGAAGTCTCTTGGCGATGTGCGCGTCGCGGACCGCATCACCGCGCTGATCGGGGAGCAGGCCCTGGAGCCGCAATTCATGGTTCTGGAAGTTACGGAGTCGGCGGCGACCACCCACCTGGGCGCCGCTCTGGAGAATCTCGCGCGGCTGCGCCTCAAGGGCTTCGGCCTCTCGATCGACGACTACGGAACCGGGTACTCGTCCATGCAGCAGCTCACCCGGATTGCGTTCACTGAACTCAAGATCGACCAGTCCTTCGTCTTGAAGGCGGGGAGTCACCGCTCAGCCCTGGTGATCCTGGAATCGAGCCTCCGAATGGCGCGGGAGCTGAACATTTCATCGGTGGCGGAGGGCGTCGAGACCCGCGCGGACTTCGATCTACTTCGGTCCCTTCACTGCGACATCGCGCAGGGCTATTTCATCGCGCGGCCGATGGAGGCCTCGGCGGTCCTCGAATGGGCCAGGGAGTGGAGGCAACCCGACGAGCACGAGCTCTTCGCGACCGACTCGATCCGAAGAAGCCTCGCGAAGGGCCTCGCGCTGGATAAGGCTCCAAGCGCGCAGAACACCTGACTCGAGACCGCATGGAGGAGGGGCTGCCAGCTTTGCGCACCGGGGACCGAGGGTAGTATCTCTGCGCTAGGGCCTGCCTACTCATGATCTCGAACACAGACAAGCCCGACGCAATGACGGCCGAACCGCCGCCGAGCGACGCCGCGAGGGCGAGCCTGATCGAAGAAACGGACGGGACCGACGAAGACGTCGACTCGAGTCCTGAGCCCGCGTTTTCAATCGTGGGCGTGGGCGCCTCGGCCGGGGGGCTCGAGGCCTTCACGCAACTGTTAAAGGGCTTGCCGAGCGACACCGGAATGGCGTTCGTCCTGGTGCAGCACCTCGCTCCCTCTCACCCGAGTGCTCTCGCGGAAATCCTTTCAAGGGCGACCACGATGCCGGTCACCGAGGTTCAGGGTGAGCCCCTGGTTGAACCGAATCGGGTCTATGTCATACCGCCCGACCGAAGCATGATCATTGTCGCGGGCGCTCTGCAGCTCCTTCCCCGGGAGGGTCGGGGCGCCCACCACCCGATCGACCATTTCTTCAGGTCGCTCGCCAACGAATTGCAGCATCGGGCGATCGGTGTAGTCCTGTCGGGCACGGCCAACGACGGCACCCTTGGCCTCGAAGCGATCAAGGCCGCAGGGGGCATCACCTTCGCGCAGGACGCGACGGCACAGCATGAGGGCATGCCCCACAGCGCCATCGCCTCGGGCTCCGTGGACTTTGTTCTGCCCCCGAGCGAGATCGCGAAAGAGATCGTTCGAATCGGTCAACACCCGTACACCGTGCCGGACGGCGGGACCGACCCACCCAAGGACAAGCCGAGCCTTGCCCAGGTTATCCAGATCCTCCACCAGGCGACCGGCGTCGATTTCACTCACTACAAATTCAATACGCTCTACCGCCGCGTGACCCGCCGCATGGTCTTTCGGAAGATGACCTCGCTCCGGGAGTACGTGCCCTATCTGCGCAGTACCGCCGGAGAAGTGGACGCTCTGTATCAGGACATCCTTATCAACGTCACCAGCTTCTTCCGCGACCCGGAATCGTTCGAGGCGCTCAAGACGCAGGTGTTTCCCGCCCTGATCAAAGACCGGTCTCCGAACGACCCGGTCCGGTTCTGGACGCTTGGGTGCTCGACGGGCCAGGAAGCCTATTCCCTCGTGATGGCGTTCACGGAGGCCGCGAGTGCTCTAGGCAGCACGGTGCCGATTCAGCTCTTCGCCACGGACCTCAATGCTGCGGGAATCGAGAAGGCGCGGGCCGGTGTCTACTCGAAGGACATCGCTCAGGACGTTTCCCCGGAACGCCTGCGGCGCTTTTTCACCGAGGTCGACGGCTCCTATCGAATCAGCAAGGCCATCCGCGACTCCTGCGTCTTCTCCCGGCACAACGTGCTCGCCGACCCGCCTTTCTCCCGTATCGACGTGATCAGCTGCCGCAATCTGCTCATCTACCTCGAGCCCGTCCTGCAACGGCGAATCATGAAGCTGTTGCACTACGCCCTTAAGCCTTCGGGTTGCCTGTGGCTTGGCGGGTCGGAGACGATCGGCAATCATCGGAACCTGTTTCAGGTCCAGGAAGCCAAACACAAGATCTACGTCAAGAAACCCGGATCCACCCCGGGCTATGGACACTTTCAACTGCCGCCGGGCGGGGCTCCCCGGGTCCCCTTCGCTCCCGTGGGTGCGCGGCCCAACGAGAGCGCCGAACTGCAGCGGGAAGCAGACCGGATCCTCTCCGGCAAGTTCGCGCCGCCCGGTGTGCTCGTCTCCGCCGACCTGGAGATACTGCAATTCCGGGGCGAAACGGGTCCCTACCTTGCGCCGGCGCCCGGCAAGGCCAGCCTGAACCTCCTCAAGATGCTGCGCGAAGGACTGATGGTCGGGGTTCGCTCGGCGGTCTTGCGCGCGGGGAGAGAAGGCGTGCCGGTGCGCGAGGAGGGCCTCACGGTCAGGTCGAACGAGGCATACGACGACGTCGCGGTCGAGGTGATACCGCTCAAGGGGCAAGGGGCGAAAGAGGGTGCCTTTCTGGTTCTGTTCGAGAGTAGCGGGGACTCAAAGCCGCGTCAGTCGACCAACGGCCAGCGCTCAGATCGTCGTGAAGCCGCTGAGCGGGAGATGACCGAAAACGACAACACCCGGGTCGCGCAGGAGCTCGCGGCCACCCGGGAGTTCCTGCAGTCGGTGATCGAGCAGCAGGAGGCCGCGAACGAAGAGCTGCAATCGGCGAACGAGGAAGTCCAGTCCGCAAATGAGGAGCTGCAAAGCACCAACGAGGAACTGGAGACCTCAAAAGAAGAGATTCAGTCCAGTAACGAAGAACTGGCCACGGTCAATGACGAACTGAACAACCGCAACGCCGAGATGAACCGGGTCAACAACGATCTGGTCAACCTGCTCGGAAGCGTCCAGATGGCCATCGTCATGCTCGGGCCGGACCTGCGGATCCGGCGCTTCACGGAGGCGGCTGAGAAATCATTCAACCTGATATCCAGCGACGTCGGCCGGCCCCTCGCGGACATCAAATCGAACCTCGACCTCGACCCGGACGAACTGGACGAGTCGCTCAAGAATGTTCTCGAAACCTTGAGCATCAGGGAATTCGAAGTCCGGGACAAGCGAGGCGCGTGGTATTCCCTGCGCGTGCGCCCCTACCGCACCCTCGATAACCGGATCGACGGTGTCGTCGTCCTCCTTGTCGATGTGGACGTCATGAAGCGAGCTGAACTCGCGACTGCGCAGCTGGCCGCGATTGTCAACTCGTCGGAGGACGCCATCTTCAGCCAGGACACAGAGGGGCTCATCCTGACCTGGAACAAAGGCGCCGAGAATCTCTTTGGTTATACCGCAGCGGAAATGATCGGAGGGACGGCAGAACGGCTTATCCCCGCGGGGCTCAAAGACGAACTCTCGCAAGCACTCGGGCGAATGTACCGCGGCGAGGTTCTCCAAAGCTACGAAACCGTGCGTCTGCGAAAGGACGGAACTCCCCGCGACGTGTCCTTGAGCCTCTCGCCGATTCTCGATGCTCAGGGAGGCATCAAGGGCGCCGCCAGAGTCCTCCGCGACATCACCGAGCGAAAACGCGCTGACCAGGCGCTGATCGAGAGTCACGCCCGCTTCGAGACGCTCTTCAACAATTCTCCGACCGGCATTTACCTCGTGGACGCGGACTTCAAGATCCGGCTGATGAACCGGCCGAGTCTCGCGGTTTTCGGCGCCGTCGAGAATCTGATCGGCAGGGACTTTGGGGAGGTCACCCACATGCTTTGGCCCCCCGAGGTCGCAAACGAGGTGGTGGACCGGTTCAAACATACCCTCCTGACCGGCGAGTCCTACTCCGCCCCCCAGTTCAGCCAGGAACGCCACGACCGAAAGGTCCGTGAGTACTACGACTGGCAGATTCATCGCATCGGCCTGCCCGACGGGCGTTTCGGTGTCGTTTGTTACTTCGTCGATATCTCCGCGCGTGTGCTCGCCGAACAGTCGCTGCGCCAGGGGGAAAATCGGCTCCGTTTCATCATGGAGTCGATACCGCAGAAGATCCTCAGCGCGACACCTGAGGGGGCGGTCGACTATTACAACCCCCAGTGGTTTGAGTTCACCGGTCTCACCTTCGATCAGATCAAGGGTTCGGGCTGGAAACAGTTCATCCACCCGGACGACCTGGGCGAGTCCGTGGGGGCGTGGGAGCACTCCATGGCCACCGGCGAAGCGTGCATCCTCGAACAGCGCTTTCGCCGCGCGGACGGCGAGTACCGCTGGCACCTGAGCCGGACGGTGGCCATGCGGGACCCTCAAGGCAAGGTCTCGATGTGGATCGGCTCGAGCACCGATATCCACGAGCAGTGGGAAGCGGCCAACCGTCTGCGGCGGTATGCCGCCGAGACGTCCGAAGCCAATCACCAGAAAAGCGAGTTCCTGGCCACGCTGGCGCATGAACTCCGGAATCCTCTCGCGCCCATCGGGAACGCCCTGCAGATTCTGCAATCTCCGGACACCAGGGGCAAGGCCGACGCACCCGTCATCGCCATGCTGGAGCGGCAGGTCTCTCAGATGGTGCGGCTGGTGGACGACCTGCTCGACGCAAGCCGTATCAGCCTGGGCAGGATCGAACTTCGCTTCGGTCACATCGAGCTCACTTCTCTGGTGAGCAATGCGACCGATGTCATACGCCCATTGTGCACGAGCATGGGACAAGAGTTGACGCTCACCTTGCCGGAGGCGCCGATCTACTTGAAGGCCGACCCGACGCGGCTGACCCAGGTCGTCGGCAACCTCTTGAATAACGCCTGCAAGTTCACCCCAAAAGGCGGTTCGATCTGGGTTTCGGTCCAATGCGAAGGCAAGCAGGCGGTTATCCGCGTTCGAGACCGGGGGGTGGGAATCGCCGAGGTCCAACTCCGCCGCATCTTCGACCTGTTCATGCAGGTGGATACTTCGCTCGAACGTTCCGCCGGCGGTCTCGGGATCGGCCTCACCCTGGTGAAGAGGCTGGTCGAGCTGCACCACGGCACGGTCGAGGTCCAGAGCCCCGGGCTGGGCCAGGGCAGCGAGTTTGTGGTGCGCCTCCCGATCCTGGACGACACCGGCCTCCGCTCGATCGCCGCCGCCGAAGTGAGTGAACGAGATCGGATCCCCTCTCGCCGCATCCTGGTGGTTGACGACAACAAGGACTCGGCCGATTCGCTCGCGATGTTGTTGCGACTGAGCGGCCATGAAACCCGAACCGCTCATGACGGCCTCGAGGCCGTGGATGCCGCGATGGCCTTCCGACCCGAAGTCATCCTTCTCGACATCGGCATGCCAAACCTGAACGGCTATGAGGCGTGTCGCCGGATCCGGGCTCAGGCCTCGGGCCGGGACATCATGATCATCGCCACCACGGGATGGGGACAAGAGCAGGCGCGAGAGGCGTCCAAGGCCGCCGGCTTTGACGCCCATCTTGTGAAGCCGATAAACCCTGCCGAGTTGGCGAGTCTATTGGCCGAAGCCGGCTCGTCCGGGTCGGGTGGCGATCAGAACTGACGAAAGAGGTGAGATGCTTTAGGCATGCTCGTCTCCTGTCCCTCCTGCGGCAAGCGCATCTCCGATCGCGCGCCGGCGTGCCCGTTCTGCAAAGCCACCCCGAACGCGGGGCCTCCGGCGGAGAGCGCTCCCCCGACGGTCCCCGTGGTGATCGCTCCCGCTCCGGCGGCTGTCCCTGTGGTGAGCACCCCCACTCCCGCGGCCGTCCCTGTGGAGGCCGCGCCCACTCCCCCTGCGGTTCCTGTTGTGAGCCCACCCCCTCCGCCGACAGCTCCCCCAAAACCCTTTCCCCCCACGGACGACCCAACCGCGACCCTGCCGCCCTCCGCGCTTCCTCCCGAGTTCCTGGCCGCGCTCGCGCGACCCTCACCTCCACCCGCACCCGTCGAGGCCGCACCGGTTCCGTCGCCCGAGCCACCGCCGCCCTCGCCGGGACCCGACCCCGACCGCGTGGCCCTCGAAGCCGCGGAGCATTTCAACGCCGAAAGGTACGAGGACGCGCTCACGACTGTCGATCGGTTGCTCAGCACCCAGCCCCGCAACGGGGAGGCTCTCAACACGCGCGCCCAGGCCCTGTTCAAGCTCGGGCGGCGGGAGGAGGCCGCGCGGGCCATCGCGAAGGCCATCGAGGCCTCTCCGGATTCCCTGCCATTCTGGCTCAGCAAGGCGGTGATGGAGCACGAGGAGGGCAAAGCGAAACAGGCGTGTCGTTCCGCGATGGATCTCGTCGAGATCGCCCAGCACAGCGAGACCGAGTCCCCTCTCGTAGACCAGGGGCGGCAGATGATCGCGGCCTTCGAGGGAAAGGGCGCGTTCCCGAATGCGCGCGGGTACCTCGGCTGGCTGGGCCTGGGTTGTGTCTCCATGAAAGCGGGGCGAGCCGAGGCGGCACTCGAATTCTTCGACCGGGCGATCGACGCCGCTTCGGGCAACGCCGGTGGTTTCAGGTGGAAGGGACGGGCCCTCACGCAACTCGGACAGACGGATGAGGCCCTCACCCTTTTCGAGACCGCCCTCGAGATCGCCCCTGACGATCCCGAGATCCACCACGATCGGGGCATGGTCTTCGCGATGCTGGGCGACTCCGACCGCGCGGTCGAGGCCTTCGATGCCGCCATAGCGCTCGATCCCCATCACGCGGCATCGCTCGCGGAAAAACGAAGACTCGCGGGTTAGATCAGATCCTTAAACACGTCCGAATCTCAAGCGTGGTCACGGAGAGACTCGGTAGGATATGGGCCACGCCCGGGGGGGGGAGGGTTGGCGAGACCCCGACGCCGAGAGGGGCATCATGAGGTTCTGCTCAAGGTGGGACAGGCCTCCGGGTTCATGTGGTGGATTCTTTGCGCGGGCGTCAGCCTGAGTTTCCTGGCCTTCGGCGTGAGGTCCCAAGAAGAGTAGGTTCGCTCAGGCGGCTCAGCGAACCCAGTATCCGGAGCGCGCCCGAAGACGTTCCTTTTTTCCGGGCGCGAGACGGACCTCGAGCTTGTGCCAGCCGGGCGCCGGTGTCGTGACCGGGTCGTAGCGCAGAACGTAGCGCGCGCGGACCTCGTCGAGGATCGAATTGAAGGCCCGCCCGATCTGCTGCGCGGACTGAACCGTGATCAGAGAGCCACCCGTTGATTCAGCCACCTCGCGCAATGTCCGAAGATACGGGGCGGCCTCGCCTTCGACAACCATGTTCGGGCCGCTGCTCACACTGAAGCCACCCGGCGCCGGCATGCTTCCGGATCGCGACGTCGGCGAAGCGACGAGCTCCAGCCCGCGATCGGGCAGGGCGACGGCGTGAATGAGCGCGTTCGAACGCTCCGCGAAAGTGCGGATCTTGGCGTCGGTGAGCCAGCTCGACGTGTCGGCGCCGTCGCTGAAGAGAACCACAAGGGTGCGTGAGCCGGCGCCAGGGAGGACGAGTGCGGAATAGAGGGCGTCATAGAGGGAGGTCGCGCCTTCCGCACGGAGCTGCTTCAGGGTCGCCTGCACGCGCGCCAGATTCGGATCTGGCGCACCCGACCACTCGAAGCCGCTTGCAAAGGTGAGGAGGCTCGCCTCGTCCTTCGGACCGAGACGCGCAACGAAGTCCAGCGCGGCACGGCTCAGTTGCTCCAGTTTGGGACCCTGCATGCTGCCGCTCGTGTCGAAGACGAGGATGGCGCGCACGGGCAGGTCTGCCGCAGGCACCAGTTCGAACGCCTGAGGAACGCCGTTGTCGAAAAGACGGAGGTCGGACGCGGCGAGACGCATAGCACCGGTCGAGGGTCGCTCCAGGGTGACGTCGATGTAGATCGCCTGCGTCGCAACGGCGAACACCGGCGGTTGCGGGGCTTGGGCCGAAACCTCCCCTCGCGAGAGGGGCAGCGCGAGTGCCAGTGCCAGGGCGAGTGCGAGGTGTCTCACTGTGCCGCCCGCGCGCGCAGACCCGCGGTGATGAACTCGTCGGCCTCGCTCCGGACGCCGCTCAAGTAGACGAGGACCGGATCGAGGTAGCGCTTTCGATCGGGATTCTCCATGTGGCTCCTCAGTACGGACTCCGCCTCGTCGGCGGATCCGGTCATCGAGCACGCGTAGGAAAGGGCGATCGCCGAGGTCTTGCTGAAGGGGAAGAGAGCGAAGGCGGCCCGGTAGTGCGGAAGGGCAGCCTCGATATCTCCGAGCGCCTCGATGGCTTCTCCGGCGAAGAGGTGGCTCAGATAGAGCGATCGGTCTTCCGCCCGCGACGCCGACTCCTCGAGAACGACCCGTGCGCGCTGATGTTCGCCCAGGCGAAAGAGAACGCGGCCGTAATGAAGCCTGGCGTCCACCAGCTCGGGCGCTTTCCGGAGCGCACGTTCGAGCAGGTCGCGGGCTGCCTTCAACCGCTCGCGGCGAAAAGCCATGCCGGCCGTTGAGTCGGCGCGCGACCGCGGCCGCGCCGGAACGAAGCTGCCGAGATCAACCGCCGGCTGAAGGCTCTGCGAGCCGAGGGCCTCGTCAACCAGGCCGCGGGTCATCATGAGCGTTGGGTCGTCGGGAAAGGCCTTGCGTCCCTTCTCCGCCCAGTACCACGCGTGCGCGTAGCAGTGCATCGAACGGTAGCGGAACGAGGCCGCCACGTGGAACCGGATCGCGAACGTCCGCAGCATGGCATTGTCCCGCGCCATCTCCGCGAGGCGGTCGAAGACACGGGCGTCCTGTCCCACACCGCACTCGGACGGCCCCGTGCCGTCACTGGCGTCACGCGCGGCCATTTCGCGCGCCAGATGCATCAGCATCGCGGTCTCGATGTCGAAAAGCGAGGGATTCTTCAAAACCTCCTCGGTGAGGAACTTCAGCTCGGCATCCGTCCATGTTCCAGACGATCGGTCCGCGTCGCCGGTGGCGCGGTATCGGTTGAGCGCCGCGAGGTACGTGCGCAGCACCAGAACATCCTCGTCATCCATCCCCGCGTCAATGCTGCCCGGACGACCGCGCGCCATGGCAGGCGCGCCGCGATCAAAGACGAGCGGCCGTGCCGCAACCGTGACGTCACGACGCAGGACTTCGACCTTCACCCGGCGCGCGGCCTTGCTGAGCGCTGTGCCCGCGTCGTAACCAAGCAGGTAATAGCCGCGGTTCAGTTCCAGGATTTTCTGGAATCCGCTCTCGACGTCGTTCGTTCCCTGGACCGTCGATCCTCCGGTGTCGTTCGCGAGAGCGCCTAGGACCTCAGAGAAGCCGCTCATTCCACCGGCGGGACCGATACCGTAGATGGTGACTCCCGCGCGGTTGGCGGCGTCGATGAGTTCATGTCCGGCGACGCCGAGCGGATCGGCCCGGGACTCCCCAAACAGGTCGGAGCTGACGAGAACGAGAATGCGGCGTCCCGGGAGCCTCTGCAATTCGTCGACCACGGATCGCGCCATTCGCAGGACCTCCCTGCTGTAGACGGTCGGAGCCGCATTGCTCGCGGGAAGGAAGATCGATCGCTGCGAACCCAGCGCATCATCGCGCAGCTCCTCGATATCCCTGGAAAGATCCGCGCGATCATCCCGAAACCGAAGGGCGACCCGTTTGGGATGATCGGCGTTCGCCACGGCGGCGCGGTCGCGCGCGCCGAACTGGCGCTCCGCATACGCGCGAAGCAGTCGGTTGACGCGATGGATCGCCGTGAGCCTCGACCGCCGGTTGTCGAGGGTATCCCGACCCGGACCCGGCTCGCCGAGGCGCAGGGGCTGCGCCACCAGAAACGCGAGAACGCGGCCCGGAACATTCTCCCCTGGGGCAGCGGCCGTGACCGCCGCCTCTTCATCGGTGAGAGGAACGTACGTCGCGATGCTGGGCGTGTACTTCTTCTTGTCCGCCTCGATGACGAAATCCGAAGGTGCGAGATCGGTGACCTGGCGGCCGTCCTTGTCGACCACGATCGCGTCCACGTGGACGAGGTTCGCCTCGGAGGCGAACACGAGAGGAGGCGTGGACGTGGGGGTTGGCGTGGCTGCGGACGGGGCCTGCAACGCCCCCGCCAGTATCAGGATCTTCAGCACCGGCGCCCCCTTTCTCCCTCGAAGCCTCGCGTTATCGAGGCCCTGCCGTCAAGTGGGACGTGAAGGTGCCTCCGAGCTAGATAGCGGGCTCGAAGAATATGGGCTGGCCCACGGCAAGACGCCCCCGCCGAGTCACGGCGCCGTAGATCCCGGCCTTGTTGTCTCGCTCCCGAACGATGGCCTTCAGCACTTCGGCGTCGGGGCGTGCCGAATCCGGGTCGAAGTTCACCATCGCGCAGCGTTCATCTCGCTGTGTGACACCGACCGCAACAGAGTCAGCACCATTCCCGAACGAAAGCACGCCCCCCACCCACTCGTCCTCCCCGAAGGGAACCGGCCGGAGCGGGGCGATCAGGATGTTCGGCCGGAATCTGCGAACGTCCGGGCGCTGATCCGCGAGCCTGCTGATCTCGTCGACCGTGGCGGTGTTGATCAACGAAACGGGCGCCTCGTCGAAGATGCCGTGCTTGAGGTGCATCATCTCGACTGGTGAGCGATGGCGGCGACCCACCTCGTTCGCCAGTTCCTGGCTGAACAACTCCAACTCGTCACCTTCCGGCGTGCGAACGTGCGTCGGAAGATCGGCGCCGTCGGATGGTCCACGCCGCTGCGGAGTGAAGAGAATCAACTCCGGAAGCTTGCCGGCGCTCAGCCATGGAAAACCCCCGCGTTCATCGATCCGACGGAAGGCCAGGCGCCGGTCACCAGCCAGACCATGCCAGCCCAGATCAGCGACTTCGAGGCGTTCGCCGCCCATGGACTTCACCGGGTACCGGAAGAGCGCCTCTACTTCACCGATCTTGATTGCCATGTTCGTTGTCCTTCGTTCGACTTCGCCCGCGGGAACAAAGAAGAGCGCCCTTTCGGGCGCCCCGTTTTACGAAGTAGCGAGAGGCGGGGGGTTGCTTCGTCGCTCGCCGACGGACTGGCTCCTCGCAATACTGACGGCCCGCCGAAACGCTGGCCGTCAGTACTTGTAGTGGTCTGGCTTATACGGCCCTTCGACCGGGACTCCGATGTACTCCGCCTGCTCCTTCGTGAGGACGGTGAGCTTGACGCCGAGCTTCTCGAGGTGCAGACGCGCCACTTCCTCGTCGAGCTTCTTCGGCAGCATGTAGACCTTGTTCTCGTACTTCGAGTGGTTCTTGTGCAGCTCCATCTGAGCCAGGGTCTGGTTGGTGAACGACGTCGACATCACGAAGCTCGGGTGACCGGTGGCGCAGCCGAGGTTCATGAGACGGCCCTCGGCGAGGATCATGACACTGTGGCCATCAGGGAAGACCCACTCGTCGTACTGGGGCTTGATGTTGATGGTCTTGATGCCCTTCACCTTCTTGAGGCCGGCCATGTCGATTTCGTTGTCGAAGTGGCCGATGTTCGCGACGATCGCCTTGTCCTTCATCTTCGCCATGTGATCCGCGGTGATGATGTTGAAGTTACCGGTCGTGGTGATGAACAGGTCCGCGGTTCCGATGTAGTCCTCGAGGGTCTTGACCTCGTAGCCTTCCATCGCCGCCTGCAGCGCGCAGATGGGGTCGATCTCGGTCACGATGATGCGCGCGCCCTGACCCTTGAGGGCCTGAACGCAGCCCTTGCCCACTTCGCCGTAGCCGCAGACCACCGCGACCTTGCCCGAGAGCATCACGTCGGTGGCGCGGTTCAGACCGTCGATGACGGAGTGGCGGCAGCCGTAGATGTTGTCGAACTTGTGCTTGGTGGTGGCGTCGTTGACGTTGATGGCCGGGAAGAGCAGGGTCTTCGCCGCTTCCATCTGATAGAGGCGATGGACGCCCGTGGTGGTCTCCTCGGAGACGCCGAGGATGCCCTTGCCGATCTTGGTCCAGATGCCGTTGTTGGTCTTGAGTTCGTTACGGA
>CAZBTT010000076.1:0-13405 GCA_964494295.1 uncultured Acidobacteriota bacterium | reverse complement strand
AGCTGTGCGCGGCCCCCCGGCGTGATCTGGTAGTACTTGCGCCGGCGACCGGTCTCGGCGGCCTCCCACCGGGCTTCGACGTGGCCGAGGCGTTCGAGACGGTGGAGGACGGGGTAGAGCATTCCGTCGGTCCATTCCATCCTTCCTCCAGACAACTCCTTTACCCTCTTAAGAATGGCATAGCCGTAGCTGTCGCTCTCGGCGAGGATCGCCAGAACAATCGGGGTGGAGGAAGCAGCGATGAGGTCCTTGTTGATCTCCATAGCAGCACTATACATCGCACTGCCATGTATCTATTTGACTCATTGTCCGCCGCCGGGAGCCGGTGTCTCCTTGACGCAGGTGGCTGATGTTCTTATCGGCCCTGAGTCTTTAAAGGAGGCTTTCTATGGTTCGTCAGTTCCTGGTCGTTACGGTGGCCCTGGCCCTCTCAGCGAGTGGCGGTTTGGCCCAGACAAAGATCGAGAAGACGCCGATCGAACGAACGAAAATCGACGGAAAGGTCATGTTCGAGAACTACTGCGCGGTCTGCCACGGCATGACAGCAAAGGGTGATGGGCCGGCTGCATCGGCGCTCAAGACCAAGCCAACCGATCTCACCATGCTGAGCTTCAACAACAATGGCGTCTTCCCCGAAGTCCGGGTGCGGCGGTACATCGAGGGACTGGATGAAGTAGCGGCGCACGGAACTCGCGACATGCCGATCTGGGGAGACCTCTTCAAGTCCCTTGGCCGCGACATGGTGCCGATACGCGTGAGTCAGCTCGTAGCGCACGTCAATACCTTGCAGAAGAAGTAGTCGGTTCGAGCCCCGCACCGGCGTGACTCCGGTCACGCTGGGAAGCGGGTGGCCCCGCGTTAGGCTGGAGGGGATGGGGCTGCGACACTTCGCTCTTCGTGTGGCCGCCTTTCTGGCGGCCGCCTCCGGTTCCGCCGAAGCGCAGGTCCCGAGTTTTGGGGTGCGGTCCGAACTCGTCGTGCTCTCCGCGAGCGCCCTGGATGGACGCGGGCGACCCGTGACGGACCTGAGGCGCGAGGAGTTTCGCGTCTACGAGGAGGGGCGTCCGCAGGCCATTGTTCACTACGCCGTGGGAGCGGCGGCCCCGGCGCGGATCCTCCTGCTGGTGGATGCGTCAGGCAGCATGAACGCCCAACTCAAAACCATGTCCACCCGGATGGCGGCTACTCAGCTGCTTGCCGCCCTGGCTCCCGACGATCAGGCCGCGCTCGCGGGCTTCGACAGCAGTTACTGGGGGATCGTGGCCTGGACGAAGGATCGCCGCAAGGTCGAGGAGGGGCTGTCTTCGATCAAGCCCTTCGGTTCGACCGCGCTTCACGATGCGCTCGACCGCGCCGCCCGGGATCTATCGAGCCACGGAGAGGGCCGCCGCGCCATCGTGGCGATCACGGACGGAGTCGACACCGCGAGCCGGGAGACCGCCGATGCGGTCATCGCCCGTTCGCGAGCCCTCGATGTGCCGATCTATGCGGTTAGTGTCGTGTCTCCCATCGACGACCCCCGGTCTGGCGTTTACGCCGGCAGTAACGGTAAAATCACCGCCGCCGCCGCGGGCAGCGCCCTTCTCGAGAAGTACTCCTCGAGGTCAGGAGGCGCCGCCTTCGTGGTGTCGGACTTTGGCGGGCTTAAAAGGGCGGCCGACCGGATCGCCCTCGAGCTCAAGCACCAGTATCGCCTGGGTTACGCAGCCCCCGAAGGTCCCGCTCGGTTTCGCTCGGTGGAAGTGAGAACGACGCGTAAAGGTGTCGTGGTCCGCACGCGCAGCGGCTACATCCCTCCATCGTGACTTGTAAGTGCCGTTCGAATTGACCAGGAGGTCTCCCATGAAAAGAATCGTTCTGTCCGCAGTTGTTTTGAGCATCGCCGCGAGCGGCTGTGCCACCAAGAAGTTCGTGACCCGAAACGTCGGTGAGGTCAACGAGAAGGTCACGACCCTCGAAGGCGAGGTCGAGAAGACCCAGGAGCGTGTCAAGGGCAACGAAGTCCGGATCGACGCGGTCGACAAGCAGTCGCAGGCCGGCATCGCCGATGCGAAGGGCGCCGCGGCCGCGGCCCGGGGTTCCGCGGACAAAGCCCTGACGAAGGCGGAGGAGGCCGAGCGCGCCGCGAAGGGCAAATTGCTCTACACCGTGACTCTCTCGAACGACAAGGTGACATTCCCCCTCAATCGCGCGGAGATCAGCGACGAAGCCAAGCTGATGCTGGACGAGGCGATCGCGCCGATCGTGGCCGCGAACAAGGGTGTCTTCTTCGAGATCGAAGGACATACGGACGGCACGGGCCCGGAGCTCTATAACCACAAGCTCGGCGAAGAGAGGGCGATGGCGGTGCGCGCGTATCTGTACGACAAGCACAACATCGCGCTCTCGCGGATGGAAGTCATCTCCTACGGCGAGTCGAAGCCGGTGGCCGACAACAAGAAGCGCGACGGTCGCGCTCAGAACCGCCGGGTGGTGGTGAAGGTCGTCGAGTAGACGAGCCGGTTTGGATGGACCGCTCGCGCCACCCTGGGCCGGTTAGCCCAGGGTGGTGTCGAGGAACATCATCAACGCGAACCCGGCCATGAGGCCAAGTGTCGCGTTTGAGAAGCTGACGCCGATCGCCATGCCTTCGGGCAGGTTGTGCAGCGCGATGGCGAAAACGAAGAGCCACATGCGTCCGCAGTCCGCGTGTCCGGGACCGCACGGGTCTCTCTTGTCATGTTCGTGAGGCGTGAACTGATCGAGGCCCAGCATGAGAAGCACGCCGAGGGCCATGCCGATCGCGACCACCGCGGCGCCGAGCGGCCGGCTGCCCAGCGTCGAAGCACCCGAGGCGATGCCCGGGAGCAGGAGCGAGAAGGCGCTCGCTGCGACCATGGGGTGGGGGAGTTTCGTTGCACGCCGTGGTCAGGGCAAAGGCGACCCGTGCGCGAACCATGCGTCGACGCCCAGCAGAGTGGCGACGCCCAGGATCGCGAAGATGGCAGCCGCGATCCGGTGGACGATCTTCACCGGCATCCGCTGCGCGATGCGGTCGCCCAGAAGCACCGCGGGAACGTTCGCGATCATCATCCCGAGCGTGGTGCCCGCGACCACGGAAAAGAAGGCCCGATACTGGGCGGCGAGGGCCACCGTGGCGATCTGGGTCTTGTCGCCCATCTCGGCGAGGAAGAAGGCGACGAAGGTCGTACCGAACACACCCGACCCGCCGATCCTCGCGTCGGCCTCTTCGAAGGAGTCGGGGATCAGCGTCCAGATGGCCATGCCGATGAAGGACAGCCCGAGGATCCATCGCAGGACTCCCGGGCCGACCATCCCGGTGATCCACGCGCCCACGGCGCCTGCGAAGGCGTGGTTGGCGAGGGTGGCCACGAGAATGCCCAGGATGATCGGCAGCGGTTTGCGGAACTTCGCCGCGAGTATGAACGCCAGCAGCTGGGTCTTGTCGCCGATTTCCGCGAGGGCGACGATGCCGGCCGAGACGAGAAAGGGCTCCATGAGAGTGCCGTTCTCAGCTCGAGGCGATGCGGATCGCGCCAAGGGCCGCGACCCGGGCGCCCGAGCGGACCTGTGACAACGAGCAGGCCCGGGACATCTCCGGTATGGCGTGACGACCGGCGGCCGCGCGCGCGGCGTCCCAGTACCCTGGCAGAGACAAAGCACCCCCTCCCACCGCGAGACGTGAGGGATTGAGGAGGTTGATGACTGCGGCGAGGCCAATGCCGAGGGCAAAACCTCCCCGGCGAATCGCCTCGATCGCGCGCGGCTCGCCCTCGTGAGCGAGGCGGGCCAACTCGGCCGATGAAACACCCAGGCCGGAGGCGATGAATGAGCCTCCCGCGAGTTCGTCCAGATGCTTTACCTCTCCGTTCACGAGGACGGGCATGTGGCCGAGTTCTCCCGCAAAGCCACAAGCACCGAGAAGAGGACGGCCTTCGGTGATGAAAGCCGCGCCAATAGCGGTGCCCGCCATGACCACGCCCGCGGTCGTCCCGGGGGCCGCGTCGTGCATTTCCTCGGCGAGCGCGGCCTTCACATCGTTCGCCACCGCGACCCTGCAGCCGAGATCCGCGAAGGCCTGCCGTCCGTCCCAGCCCGCGAACGCCGGCAACACGTCGCACGCTGAGAGGCGGCCTTGAACATCGACCAGACCCGGCGCGGCGATGCCGATCCCCGCGGGCCGTATGCCGCATCTTGCGATGAAGTCGCGGAGCCGCTGCTCGAACACGCCGGGAGAGAACCCCCGCCCGGTTTCGGAGCGCTCCTCGTCGTCGCCGCAAAGAAACAACGCCTTGGTGCCCCCGAGGTCGACCCCTACGGTCGGGCCACTCGCGGTTCCGGGTCCACTCACGTGGGGAGTCTACGTGCGCCCCGGAAGCTCCTGGCGCCGGACTCGTCAAGCGGCCGACCTTTAATGGCAGACTTGGCCGCGCAAGAAGGAGCGAAAGATGGCGCGTGTCAATAAGAAGCGTGTAGCCCGGATGCCAGCGGTCCGTCGGACTTCGAAGCCGACCGCCGGCAAGCCCCGCCCCCGCGGCGTCGTCGTGCTCGTGGCCACGCGCAAGGGCGCATGGCTTTATCACGGCGACCCGGGCAGGAAGACCTGGCGCGTCAACGGGCCGCACTTCCTCGGCCACATCGTCCACCACATGGTCCTCGACCCGCGCGATGGCCGCACTTTGCTCGCTGCCGCGAAGACGGGTCACCTTGGCCCCACGGTCTTCCGGTCCACCGACTTCGGGCGCACCTGGAAGGAGGCCGCGAAACCTCCGGCGTTCGCGAAGCCGGCCGAGGGTTCGACCGTTCCCGCGCGATCCGTCGATCACACCTTCTGGCTGACTCCGGCCCACGGCAACGAACCCAACGTCTGGTACGCGGGGACCTCACCGCAAGGGCTCTTCAGATCCGAGGACGGAGGTGTTTCCTGGGAGCCCTTCTCCTGCATCAATGACGACGCGCAGTACCGGGAATGGATGGGCGCCCAGCAGGACGGCACGCCGGACGGTCCGAAGATGCATTCCCTCATCATCGACCCGCGCGATCCGAAGCACCTCTATTTCGCGATGTCGAGCGGCGGTGTTCACGAATCCACCGATGGCGGGAAGACCTTCAAGCCGATCGTCGATGGCATGGAGGTGGTCGAAGGGCTCGACGCAGGCACGATCACTTTCCACGATCCGCACTGCGTCGTGCTCTGTCCGAGCAACCCCGATCGTCTGTATCAGCAGAATCACTGCGGCATCTACCGCCTCGACCGGCCCTCCACGAAGTGGGAGAGGATCGGCAAAGCGATGCCCGCCAAAGTGGGCGATGTCGGTTTCCCGATGGTCGTCCATCCGTGGGACGCCAATACCGCGTGGGTCTTCCCGATGGACGGCACATCGGTCTGGCCCCGCACGTCGCCCGGCGGGAAACCTGCGGCGTACGCAACCCGGAATGCGGGGAAGACCTGGAAGCGGCTCGATAAGGGACTGCCTGCGAAGGACGCGTGGTGGACAGTGAAGCGTCAGGCCATGGCCGCGGACAAGCGCGATCCGGTGGGCCTCTACTTCGGCACGACGTGCGGCGAGGTATGGATGAGCCGCGATGAGGGCCTCAAGTGGTCCCGCATCGCCCAGCATCTTCCGGAGATCTACGCGGTCGAAACCGCTCTGCTCCGATAGTTGATGAAGGTCCTGATCCCGAGCCCGCTGCTCGCATATACGAAAACCAATCGGGTCGAAGCGAGCGGCGGCACGATGGCCGAACTGCTGCTGGACCTCGATCGCCAGTATCCCGGTCTGCGGTTCCGGGTCGTCGACGAGCAGGAGCGCATGCGGCCGCACATGAGGTTCTTTGTGAACGGGAAGCAGGTGTACGACCTCGGCCGCGAGTTGCGCCCGGATGACGCGGTGCACATTGTTCAAGCCTTGAGCGGCGGGTAGGGGCCGAATCTCGTCCCGGTTCGTGCCAGAGTAGGGGGCTATGACCGTCAGGACCCTGCTCTTGAGCCTTCTCGCCGGCACCGGACTCGCGTATGCGCTTTGGTGGGCGCGCGTCGCCTGGTCGCGAATCACCGCGCCGTCGCCCCTCCTGCTCGTGATCGGTTTCGTCACGAACTTCTTCGACACCCTCGGCATCGGTTCGTTCGCGCCAACGACCACGGTGTTCAAGATGCTTCGTCTGGTTCCCGATGAACTGATTCCGGGCACCATGATCGTCGGGCACTCTCTGCCCGTGGTGGCCCAGGCCCTCATCTTCATCGCAGTGGTGCCGGTGGAATCCGTGACCCTGCTCTCCATCACCGTTTCCACGATCGCCGGCGGCTGGTTGGGCGCCGGAGTGGTGTCGCGTCTTCCACGGCGCGGAATCCAGATCGGCATGGGCGTGGCCCTTCTCCTCGCCGCCTTCTTCATGGCGATGGGTCAACTCGATCTGATCCCGGGCGGTGGCGAGGCGCTTGGTCTTTCCGGCCTGCGGCTGTTGATCGCGATCATCGTCACTTTCTTTCTGGGCGGGATGCTCATGCTGGGCATCGGCCACTATGGCCCCAGCCTGGTTCTCTACAGCGTGCTCGGAATGGACACCCGGGCCGCGTTTCCGATCATGATGGGCTCCGGAGGTTTCGTCGGTCCCGCGGGTGCGGTCAGGTTCCTCAAATCGGGACGCTACGATCTCCGGGCGGCTCTCGGCCTCGCTCTGGCCGGGATCCCCGCGGTTCTCATCGCCGCTTTCATCGTCCGGTCGCTTCCGCTCTATGTTCTGCGGTGGATGGTCGTGGTGGTCGTGGTCTATGCGGCCGCGGCGATGCTGAGGTCGGCCATGACGGAAGGCCCCGCGGAGACCGGTCCGGCAGCTTGAAATCAGGAGTGAAGTGAACATGAAGATCTTCCTTGCCGCCCTGCTCATCGCGAGCGGACTCTCGTCAGCAGCGGTCGCCCAGACCCCGGTTTTCACACCCGACATCACCGGCGCGAAGTTCGTTCGGCCTGCGGAGGGCGACGACTACGAAAAGCGTGAAGTGATGATCCCGATGCGCGACGGTGTGAAGCTCTTCACGTCGATCGTGATTCCCAAAGGCGCGCGCAACGCCCCGGTCATCATGACCCGCACGCCTTACAACGCCGCCGGACGCACGACGCGCAATCGATCGTCGCGGATGCTCGACACACTTCCGCAGGGAGACGAGATCTTCGTCGCTGACGGCTACATCCGCATCTTCCAGGACGTGCGAGGCAAGTACGGGTCGGAGGGGGAGTACCTCATGACGCGTCCACTGCGTGGCCCGCTCAATCCAACCCCCGTCGATCACTCCACCGACGCCTACGACACCATCGAGTGGCTCTTGAAGAACCTGCCCGAGTCGAACGGCCGGATCGGCATGCTCGGCAGTTCGTACGAAGGCTTCACCGTGGTGATGGCGCTCGTGAATCCGCACCCCGCGCTCAAGGTGGCGGCGCCCATGAGCCCGATGATCGACGGTTGGATGGGCGACGACTGGTTTCACTACGGCGCCTTCCGCCAGCCGAACTTCGATTTCTTCACCGGCCAGAACACCGCGCGGGGGGCAGGGATCGGCGAGGTGGTGCGCCAGGGTTACGACGACTTCGAGAACTTCCGACGCGCGGGCTCGGCGGGCGACTATGCGAAGGCGGCGGGCCTCGACCAGCTCCCTTTCTGGCGCAAGGTCTCGGAACATCCCGCCTACGACTCGTTCTGGCAGCACCAGGCCCTCGACAAGATCATGGGCGCTCAGCCCCTGACCGTTCCCACGATGTGGATCCAGGGCATCTTCGACCAGGAGGATATGTGGGGGGGCGTGCACGCCTGGGCCGCGGTCGAGCCAAAGGATGGCGCGAACGACAAAAACTTCCTCGTGCTCGGACCGTGGCGTCACAGCGGCATGAACTACGACGGCTCGACGCTCGGGCCGTTCAAGTGGGAGGGCGATACCGCGCTCCAGTTCCGCCGCGATGTTTTGAAGCCCTTCTTCGATTCCTACCTCAAGCCCGGCGCGCCCCGTCCCGAGACGCCGCCTGTCTTCATCTACAACACCGGATGGAACCGTTGGGATCGGCTGAAGTCATGGCCGGCCTCGTGTGAACGCGGCTGCGCCTCGGTGTCGAAGCCGATCTACCTGACCTCGGGCTTTGGTCTTAGCTTCACGGCTCCCACGGAGCGCGACCCGAAGTCGCGCGCGGCTTTCGACGAGTACGTCTCAGATCCGAGCAAACCCGTGCCGTATCTGCCGCGGCCGGTTCGGTTCGCGGATGGGGACGCGTGGCGTCGCTGGCTCCTCACGGACCAGCGCTACATAGCCGACCGCCCCGACGTCCTGAGCTATGTGACGCCGCCGCTCACCGAAGCGGTTCAGATCGCGGGTGTGCCGAGTGTCAATCTCGTGGCCTCGACGAGCGGCACGGACAGCGACTGGGTGGTGAAGCTCATCGACGTCTATCCCGACACGGTGCCGAGCCAGCCCGAGATGGGCGGCTATCAGTTCCCGATCGCGCAGGACATCTTCCGCGGCCGTTACCGGGAGAGTTTCGAGCATGCGAAGGCGCTTACACCGAATGCGCCCCTCGAGTACAGGTTCACTCTGCCCACCGCGAATCACGTCTTCAAGACCGGTCATCGGATAATGGTGCAGATTCAGTCGAGCCAGTTCCCGCTCTACGACCGCAATCCGCAGACGTTTGTCCCGAACATCTTCTTCGCGAAGCCCACCGACTATGTCCCCGCGACCCAGCGTATCTACCACGCGCAAGGGGCATTGAGCCTCATCGAACTGCCGGTGGTTCCGCTCCGCTGATCAGGCCGAGTTGGGAAGCACGGGGGGCCATCACATTTCGAAGGGCGGAATCACGCGGCCGTCGATGTCCGTGAACCCGTATTCGGTCGCCAGTTCGCCGACCAGCAGCACCCTGCCGCTCTTCGCCCGCACACCTGGATCTGCGGCGAGTGCTGCCACCGCGCGCCCGAGATAACGCGGCGACTCGGTGCGCGCGAGCGCCTCTACCTCGGTCCAGCGCTGCTCGTCGGTCCTGAACCCCGCGAGGATCAGTTCGGTTCGCATCCAGCCCGGCGCCACCGCGAGCGACGTGATGCCGTGCGGGCGCAACTCCTCGGCGACCGCGAATGCGAGCCGGTTCATCGTCGCCTTGGCGAGATCGTAGAACAGGTTGCCCTTGATATAGCGGTCGCGATCCCAGTACGTGGTCGTGACGATAAGTCCGTGACCTTGCCGCACCAGGAACGGCGCCGCCGCCCGACACGCGACCAGGTGGTTACGCACTCCGTGGTCGAACATCGACTGCCAGTGATCGAGCGTCTGCTCCCAGAACGGCAGATCGAGCGACGCCAGCGTGAACGACTCATGGCCGCCCCAGGCGTTGTTGACCAGCACGTCGAGTCGCCCCGCATCGCGCTGGACTCGCGCCACCAGAGCCGCCACCTGTTCCTCGTCTGTGTGGTCACAGGGCACCGCGATGCCGCGGCCGCCCGCCGCCGTTACCTCGTCCGCGGTGTCCTCGATAGTGCCCGGCATCGCCCCGAGTCCCGCGTTATGAAGGTATTTCGCATATCCCTTTGGCTGCGCATCCCGGGTCGTCCGCCCGGTCACGTACACCGTGGCCCCCGCCGCCCCGAGCTCAACCGCGATGCCGCGGCCCGCGCCCCGACTCCCGCCGGTGACGATCGCGATCGGGCACTGCAGTGGCTTCCTGTCCCGACTCTAGCCGCGAACCTCAACGGATGTTCGGAACACGAGCCAGTTGTACAGTATTGTTGTACCATGATCGAAACGGGCTACAGCGAGGCACGGCAGAACTTCAAGGTCTACCTCGACCGGGCCGCCGAGGACGGCGTGACCGTCCTGATCAAGAGGCGCAACGGGGCGGACGTCGCGATGATCGCGGCTGACGAGTTGTCCAGCATTCTCGAAACCGCCCACCTGCTGCGTTCGCCGGCCAACGCCCGACGCTTGAGCTCAGCTCTCAAGCGGGCGCGCAAGGGGCAGGGAAGCAGGATGACCCTTCAGAAACTCCGTTCCGCGATCGGGCTGTGAGACGGTGGCAGCGGCGTTCGAGGCCCGGTTCCAGAAGGAATTTCTAGAGGACCTCCGCCACTGGGTCGCGACCGACCGCCGGGTCGCGCTCAAGATCCTGGACCTGGTGCACGCCGTTCTCAAGGACCCATTCGACGGGATCGGCAAGCCTGAGCCGCTGAAGTACGAGGCTGCAGGGGCGTGGTCTCGACGGATCACTCAGGAGCACCGCATGGTGTACCTGGTCAGTCAGGGACGCATCGACTTTCTGCAGGCGCGCTACCACTACTGACAGGGAATCTTGAGCGGTGTGCGTACGACGACGCTCTCGACGAGCTTGTCGAGCGGGAAGATCGTCTTGTCCTCATTGAACCTACGGAGCTGGCTCGACGCCACATAGAAGATCTCGTTGCCGACGAGAACGCCGGTGGTCGGGATGTCGTAGTCGGGCCGGTTGCGTTCGAGTACCGCGAAGCAGGTAACCGAATCGAGCGAGGGTGAAAGCTCGGCCTGCAGCAGGCGCTCCGGCCTTCGGCCATTCTGGATGGCGACGAGTGTCCGTCCACGAACGTACAGGCCGTCGATGCCGGCGAGGCTTTCGCCATCGGGCACGCTCAGGGGGCGCGCGATGCGAGTGGCGACATCCATGACCTGCACGCCGCGAAAGTCCGCAAGGAAGAGCCGCGTGCCGTCGTCCGACGCCGCGATTCCGTTGATGAACGATGGATACTCGACGAAAAGCTCCACGCGGCTTTCGCCCGGTCGAAGTCGATAGACGCCGTCGGGGCCGGTGGAGAAGTACACGGCGCCATCGGGGGTGAACACGAGATCGTTGAAGCACCGCGGCGCCATCTGCCAGCCCACGGTGTACTTGGCGATGAACTCGCCGGTGTCGAGGCTGTAACGGAAGACGCCGCCCTGGCCCCGGGTTGACAGGTCGTCAGGCACCATCGGGGGCTGACGGTCGTTCAGGTTGCACGAATTCGCCCAGAGTTCGCGCCGCCTGGCGTCCACCTTCATGCCCACCAGACCCCATAGGCCGTCTTTCGCCTGTGGCACGAAGTCCGACTGACGCCCATCGGCCGCCACCTTCACGATCTTCCGTTTGTACATGCTGCCCACGTAGTACGCGCCATCCTTAGGATCGTAGGCGACGCTCTCAGGAATCAATTCGCGATCCTCGAGCTTGAACGCGACGGTTCCACGGACAAGAGGCGAGCGGTCCACAAAGCACCACGCGGGCAGGGAGTCATTGGAGGGGTCGTGGGTGAGGCGTGTGCTCTCGCCGGTCGCGACCTCGATCCGGTAGAGGTCCTCGTTGCCGCCCTCGGCTGCGCTGTAGTTCAGATAGCGGCCGTCCAGAGTCCACGAGACGCGGGCTTCGTCGCCCTCGGTCCGCGTCAGCCGTCGCTGATCCGTCCCATCGGCATTCATGACATAGATCTCGAGATTGCCGTCGCGATCGGAGACGAACGCGATGGCGCCCCCGTCGGGCGACCACGCCGCCTCATAGTCGCCCGCGTCGTTGGTGGTGAGACGGGAGAGGTCGGCGCCGTCGTTTCTCATTACGTAGATCTCGGCCTTGCCGTGGCGATAGGTATGGAACGCGATTCGGTCGCCGGTGGGCGACCACGCGGGATAGGCGTCTTCGAACGCGTCGTTGGTAAGGCGCACGGGAGCGCCGCCTTCACGATTGAAATGGAAGAGATCGGCGGTCTTCGACTCGCCGTACATCGCGGCGGCGATTCGCGTGCCGCCCGGTGAGAAGGCCGGATATCGCTCACGTGCCGCGCTCGTGGTGAGCCGTCTCGGGTTCGCGCCGTTCTCATCGATCAGCCAGATCCTGCGTTCTCCATCGCGGTCCGACTCGAACGCTATGGTCGAACAGTCGGGCGACCACGAGGGCAGGCGATCCACCCCCGTGTGATCGGTGAGACGCGTCGTCGCGCCCTTCGCCAGCAGGTAGAGCTCTGAGTTGCCGTCGCGATCGGAAACGAAGACCGCGCGGTGCGCAGGGTTGAGGGTGGCAGGGGCTAGAGCCGCGCCGAGAAGAAAAGTGAGGAGCATCGTGCCGGCAATCTAGCGCCCGGATGTTCTTACTCCGCAGCGCAGGCGGTGTCCAAAAACACGAACGGCGGATCAGCAGTGCGTGCCTGATCCGCCGAAGGGTGCGACCACGACTCTATTGCCGCGGCTTCGCCTTGCGCGGGTAGTCCTTGATGTCCTCGAGCGACCACTTGATGAAGGTGCGGAGATCCTCGTTTGAAGCCTTGAGGTCGGGCTTGCGCAGATACATCATGTGTCCCGACTCGTACCAGGCGAAGCGATAGCGGTCCTTGAACTCGCCCCCGGGCTGGAGGTGGTTCATGGTGTAGATGGCGTTGAAGTAGTCGCACGCGGCGTCGTAGTAGCCGCCGGTCACGAGGACCTTCAGGTAAGGGTTGTCGCGCATCGCGCTGCGCAGCATTTCGGCGACACTGGTCGTGTCGTCCTGCTGCCAGGGACGCACGTTGCCCCAGACGTTGTACGGGATGTCCGGGTTGTACTTGAGCTCGGAGCGCAGGTACTTGTTGATCGCGGCGCCGAAGGGGCCGTTCCAGTCCGTCAGCTCCGGCGAGTACTCGGGGCGCTCTCCCGCCGCATCCTTGTCGATGCCGATGTAGCGGGTGTCGAGGCGGCCGACGGTGTAGCGCTGATCGCGGAGGAGTTCCTTCCAGTGGCGCGCGAAGTCGACGCGGAGGTTCGCCTGCAACACATATTCCTTGCTGAGGCCGGAGTAGCGCGCGAACTTGCTGGCGACACTGTCGCGCTCGGCGGGAGTGAGCTGATCGCCCTTGGCGAGGGCGAGGAGATACTCGTTCATCGCAAACTTCTCGGATTCAGCGAGAACCTCGCGAAGGGGCTTGCTCTGGAGATCGGCAGGGAGCTGCTTGTGGTACCACGCGGTCGCGGTCTTCGTGGGAAGGCCGGTGGCGTGCGAGACGTCGGGTCCGCGCTCGAGGTTGAGATCGGTGGCGGAGACGAGGATCACGCCGTTGATCCACATCTGGAAACGCTGCTGCAGCGACTGGACGAGACCGGAGGCGCGCACCGTGCCGTAGCTTTCGCCGATGATGTACTTCGGCGAGGACCAGCGGTCCTTCTTGTTCACGAAGGTGTGGAAGAAATCCCCGACCGACTGGATGTCGGAGGGCTTGCCGTGGAACTTGTGCAGGTCTTCGCCCTCCACCATCCGGCTGAAACCGGTGCCGATCGTGTCGATGTAGACGATGTCTGCGACATCGAGGATCGAGTGGGGATTGTCCTCGAGGCCCGCCGGCGGCTTTTGCTGGAAACCGTCGTCGTCATAGGTCACGTGGCGCGGGCCGGTAAAGCCGAGGT
>CAZBTT010000075.1:0-13407 GCA_964494295.1 uncultured Acidobacteriota bacterium | reverse complement strand
TAGGTCTGGATCGCGGTCAGGAGGCCGAAGACCGCGCCGGAGAGAATCGCGAAAGCGATGAGACCCTCTCCCCGGAAACCGATGAAGTGGGCGAGGGCGAGGAACAGGGTGTGGAGGAAACTGGTGGCTCCCGTCGTCGGGGTCTCGCCCGGGTTGTATTGGAAGGGATGTCCCTCCGCGAAACCCTTCGCATACTGCGCGATCAGGTACAGGTCGGAAACCTGGGGAACGAAGTGGCTGTCGGTGACCGCCAGCATGGACAGCACGTAGAGCGTGGACACCCCCACGCAGACCAGAGCGATCGGAAAGAGCGGGGTTTTCTCGGCCGGCGTCACCGGTTCGCTCATGCGGAATGTCCGGACCGTCCGGGCGCCTGTCCGGTGCGCGTGGCCACCACGTTGACGGAACCCCCCTTCGGGATCCCGCGCTTCAGGGCTCGAGGCTCTCTCTCGAGTTCACGGGTCGATCCCAACGGGCGGAAGCGGTAACCGAGCCCGCTCAGGAGCTCAACCATGGCGTCGAACTTACTCTCGGGATGGAATACAAAGGGAGCGAGTTCCATTACGAGAACCGGCGAGTGTTTCTCGAGCAGGCCGCGAGCTCCGGCCAGCACCTCGAGTTCGTGTCCGTCCACATCCATCTTGATGAGGTGAACCACCGGATCTCCGGATGCGGCCATGACCGAATCGAGAGTCATCGCCCGCGCTCCCGAAGCACTCATCGAGCGGCTTGCCGTCACTGCGTCGTCGGCCCCGGTCCCATCGACGGGCCAGCTCGCGGCGATCGGCGCCACGGGCCCACCCGAATTGTCGGCCACCAGGAACGCCTGATGCAGCCAAACCCTGGGCTCGAGTTCCGGGTTCGCCTCGAGGTTGGCCCGCAGTTTCGCGACCGCGAAATCCGTGGGCTCGAAAGCGATCACCCGTCCCTCCGTCCCGACCAGGCGGGCGAGATGAAGAGTGTGAGCGCCCACGTTGGCTCCGATATCGAGGACGGTGTCGCCCCGCCGGACCAGCGATTCGAGGGCCCGGAGAGTGTCGAGTTCGAACGCTCCCCGCAGGTAGATGGTGAGATCAATTCCCTCACGCAGATCCAGATCCCAAACGATGCCGCGACGCTTCACGCGCACCCGGTCGGGTGCGCCGGTGGGGGTCCGGGCGAGTCGCACGAAGCGATAGAGCATCGAGGCGACCCGGACCTTCGCGGCGGTGCTCAACATGAAACGGGGAGCTTCGGGTATTCGGGACGGAAGGTCAACCTAACGCTAAGCTCCGTTCCTCAACATGCCCGGCTTCGTTCTGTCGCCCGTCATTCTCGCGGCCTCCATCGCCCTGCTTCTTGGACTCATCGTGGGCAGCTTCGCCAACGTGGTGATCCACCGGCTCCCTCTCGGGGAGTCCATTGTCTTCCCGGCGTCGAGATGCCCGAAGTGCCGAACCGCGATCAGGCCCTGGCAGAACGTGCCGGTGATCTCGTGGTTGTTTCTGCGGGGGCGTTGCGCGCAGTGCCGCGAACCCATCTCGCCGCGGTACCCTCTCGTCGAAGCGCTCCACGGTCTGGGGTTTGGACTGATCGTTTGGAACTTCGGGCCTTTTCCATTCACGCTCCTTCTTCTCGTCTTCTTCTCGTCTCTCGTGATCCTCGCGCTCATCGACTGGGACCACCAGATCCTTCCCGACGTGATCACTCTTCCGGGCATCCTTGTCGGAATCGCGGGATCCCTCCTTCCCGGGGCGCTTGTCGGCTGGCGTGAATCGGGCCTCGCCGCGGGTTTCGGGTATGTGGCGTTCTTTGTGGTGGCCGAAGGGTACGCGCGCCTCCGCGGCATCGAGGGCCTCGGCCAGGGCGACTGGAAACTCGCGGCGATGATGGGCGCCTTCCTCGGCGTCCAGCGCCTGATGCTGACGGTTTTCCTCGCGAGTCTCTCCGGGATGGTCTACGGCCTGGTCCAGGCTTTCAGGCTTCGGGCGGTCCAGGACGATCCGATACCCATCGATCCCGTGGCCGGGGATGCAGTCGCGGCCGTGACCAACCCGGTTGATCCTGCGACCGCTCCGCCCGCCGCCGCTGAGGCCGGATCGGAAACCCCCGACGAGCCGATTTCCATTGGTAAGTTCAAGTTGCCTTTCGGCACGTTTCTCGCGGCTTCAGCGATCTTCGTTCTCTTCTGCGGAGACGCTATCCTGCTCTGGTACGCCTCGTTCTACAGGTTCTGACCCGCGTGCGATCCCCACGGCTGATCCTCCTCCTCGCCGGGGCCCTACTGGTCGCGGCCGAACTGGTCTCCTTGACGGTGCTCCTTCGGGGTCTTGGCGATCACCAGTCGCAGCGAACGAGCGTCGCGCTCGATCGCGCCATGATGCTGATGCCGCGGATCGCCGACTGGGTCCGCACCCGGGGCGGGACACCGGGTGAGGTCCTGGTGGCGCCCTGGATCGAGCCGTTCGACCAGCTCATCATTGAGAACCTCAAGACCTCGGACCTCGACCCCCTTTCGCGGCGTCGTCTCGAAGGCGGCGAACTGGTGGTGGCCTCCCGCGTCACCGACGCGCGCCTCGGCGTCTACGGCCTGGTCCAGGGCGATCGCGACAAGGTCCTGATCCACCTGAGCGAAACCGCCTCCGATTCGCGTCTCGCCACCGAACGCAATGTGATCGCGCAACACGCCCTGATCCTCGTAACCGCCCTCGCCGGCCTCGTGCTCGTGGTTCTCGGCCGCGAAACGCCCCCCGAGGACACCAGCATGCCGGCCCTGCGCGCCTACGAAGAAGCGATGTCGCGCATGCGTCGGCGGGACGATGAGAGGCTCGCTGCCTTCGACCGCGAAAAGAACGCTCTTGCCTCCATCCTTCGCGACCGCGAGACCATGGCCCGCGCCGGGGAACTGACCGCGGGCCTCGTGCACGAGGTTCGCAACTCGATGGGGGCCATCGCCGCCCAGGCGAAGATGCTCGAGAAGTCCGACGACGAACGCCTGCGCGGGTCCGCCTCGGCCATTGTGGATGAAGTCCGGACGCTTCAGTCGGTGATGGATCGCTTTCTCGATTTCATCCGGACCGAGAAGGTGCAGGATGTCGAGTTCGACCTCGGCCGCATGGTGGCGCGGGTGGTCGCGCGCGAAGGGGTCCACCGAGGGGTCGAGATTCGGATCGAGGGTTCCGAGACGCGGGTTCGGGGCGATGAGGATCTGCTCGAGCGGGCGATCGAGAACGTAGTTCGAAACGCCTGCCAGGCCACCTCCGACGGAGGTGTCGTGGACGTGAAGCTCGGCGCGGATGCGACGCATGCGTTCGTGATCGTCGAGGACGCTGGCCCCGGCATCGCCGACGTGAAGAAGGCGCTCCGGCCTTTCGAGTCCGCGCGGGCGGGCGGCCTCGGTCTGGGTCTGCCCCTGGTCCTCAAGATTCTGACCCTTCATCAAGGCACTCTTGACCTCGCTCCTCGCCCCGGGAGGCGGGGAACCCAGGCAGTTTGCCGGTGGCCAAAGTTTAGACAGAACGCTACAAGTGGTAACGAGCCAAACGCCGCCGCAACGGGCCGCAGTACCGTCTGAAGCCGAAATCGTGCTGCTAGTATTGAAGTTACGTAAACAGACTGGCGTTGGAACGTGGTTTGCAATTAGGAGGCTGTCATGACCGTTTCCCTTCTTCCGAAACAAGCGCGCGCGCGCGGATTCACACTGGTGGAGATCCTGGTGGTGGTGGGCATCATGGGCCTCTCCGCTGCCATTGCCCTGCCGAATATCGCCGGCTACGTTCGATCCAGCCGGATCCGGACCGGTCAGGACCTTGTCGCGGGCGCCCTCCAGCGAGCCCGCAACATGGCGATCATGCGCAACACCCAGATGGGCGTCACCTTCCTGATTCAGGACAACAACACGTTCTGGATTCACGTCGAGGACACCATCACGGGGGTGACCGCGGGCAACGTCGGGTTCACCCGACAGGGAATCAACTTCAACGCGCCCATCGAGGTCCTGAACACACGCTACGACCTCCCCAATCGAGTCGAGTTCGCGGCAAATGCCGCGGATTGCCCAGGCATTCCGGGATACGCGGTCAATCAGGCGGCCATTCGTTTCGACCGTTATGGCGTGGCGTCTCTGCCCGGCGTCGCCCCCAATCCCGCCCTGATTCTCGACGGCGGAAGCGCCACCACGAACTTCATTCACTCTCCGGCGGCGGGCGATCGCGGGATCTGCCTGATCGACCGTCAGACCAATCTGCGTCGCTGGCTGCTCATTTCGGGCGGCGGCCGTGTCCTCCGGGCCCAATAGCGTCATGGAAAACCACATGTCCAGCAACTCAAACACCAACAGCGAAGCCGGCTTCACGCTCTCCGAAGCCCTGATCGCCATGCTGATCCTGATGTTTGGTCTCGCTTCGATCTTCAACCTCATGATCACGGCGACGTCGTCCAACAACGTCGCTAATCGGGCTACCGGCGCCACCATGATCGCCGCGCAGCAGCTCGAGGTGCTGCGGGCCACGCCCTTCTCGGCGCTGGTGGACACCGACCCGGACAGCCTCAATATTCCCTGTGATCCCGGCGCACCGGTGGCCTGCTCGTTCACCGATGTCGAGGGTGTGGGCAGAATGGAAACACGCTGGCTGATCCAGACGCTCGGTACAAATCTCCGCTTTCTCCAGGTTCGCACCGAGCCCCGTGGTTTCCGGGCGCGGCACGCGATGGCCGACCTCACCACGATTCGCTCCTGTACCCTCGGGGCAGCCGCCGGCTGCAACCCCTGATGTTCGCCTGGAAGGAAACCAACATGAAGACAGATCTCCAACCGCAGGCGAGCTTGAAGGAACAAGGCTTCACCTTGCTGGAATTGATGGTCGCCCTGGTGGTGACCCTCGTGATCACCGGGTCGATGTGGGGTCTGATGGCCTCGAGTCAGGGGTCGTTTCGCCGGGAGCCCGTGCTCATGGATCGACAGCAGCAGATCCGCATCGCCATGACGCGAGTTCGTGAGGATGTGCAGACTGCGGGTCTTGGCCTCGGGAGTTTCTTTCAGTCGTTCGGGGAAGACTCCAACGCTGTGGGTGTCGCGGGAGCCGCGGGACTCGCCCAGACCGGCGTTCGCCCCGCGGGCGATCCGCTCCTCGGCGGCGGTCTGCCGGATCTGCTCGAGATTCGCGCCATGGACCAGGATTGTCCGTTGGTACGCACGGATCAGACGGGAGGGGCCAACGGCAACGTGTTCGACGTGGTAGGGACTTACCCTGACTGTTATCTCCCGCCCTCCTATGTGCTGGGGCTCTACAGCAGTGGCGCCGCGAAATGGGCCATCGTCGCCCACGATCCGGCCGCTTCGAACTTCAACTTCGCGAACAACCAGAACACCCCCGAGTCCGGCTCCCAGTTCGTGACCAACAACAATTTTGCGTGCGACATCTATCTGCCGACGCCTGCAGCTCAATGTCCGCCGGCGAATGAAGTCGGCGCTCCCCAACGCTTCGTGAAGATGGACCGGATCATCTACCGCCTGGGCCTCGACGTTGATGGAATCCCATCCCTGTTCCGGTCCAATACGGGTGGCTTCGACCGAGCCAGCGGCGTGTTCAACACACTGCCGCCGGGCGCCGCCTGGCAGCTGGTGGCCCGGGGAATCGAAGACTTCCAGGTTCGCTACCGAACGTTCAACGGCTGGCTGGACGAGGTTCCCGCGATTGTTCCGCCCTCTTACGACAACGTGGTCCGTGAGGTCGAGATCACGATGTGGGCGCGCGCGCTCGGCGAGGCGAACCTTCAGGGGCAGACCCTGGCGGCCGGAAACCAGGTCACCGCCGTCCGCGGCAGCCTCGTTTCGAGCGTTTCTCCCCGGGCGGCGCAGATCGCCCTCATGCAGGAAACCGATCCGAACAAGCGCTGGCAATAGGGACGTCCAAGCACTCGTAGTCGATCCGACTTTTTACCTAGGAACCGAAGAACATGCCACGACGAAGCAACACTCATCAACAGGGATTCGCGCTCATCCTCGCCCTCCTGGCCCTGGTCCTGCTCACCACCATGGGGTTGGCCCTTTCGAACAGCACGGGAGTGGAGCTTCAGATCTCCACCAACCAAAGGTGGAGTGAATCGGCGCGCTACAACGCCGAGGCAGGCATCGAGTACGGGCGGAGCATTTTGATGGCCATGCCCTCATGGACGGCCGTTCTCCCGCCTGCCCGCGCGGCTGACACGGGTGGGGCGTGGGACGGCGCGGGCGCGAGCGCCCCCTTCTTCGACCCGAGCCCTCCAGGGAACCGCGGGACGCGTAACTTCGAAAACTGGAAGTGTGATGAGAGGGGCTACGGAATGGGCTACGGGATGATCATCGACACGGGCGCCGCCTCGGGCGCAGAGGAATTCAGATCCGCGGTCGGCGGAGCCACGCTCAACGGCTCCTTCACCCTGTGGGTGCGCCGACCCGTCGCCTGGGTGGACGGTCCGGACGGCGACACTGAATTGGGCGACGGGACATCGCTTCAGGACTACAACGACCCTGCCGATCCGGACACGGTCCTCATCCTTGTTTCCGAGGGAACCGCACCCTATTTGGGCGCCACCAACCTCATGAACTTCGCGGCCAGCAACCGCGCGGTCTACACGATCGAGACGCTCCTGAGCCGTTCCGGCGCCGTCATCATGGATCAGTCGGGCTGTGGCGGTCGTGCCGGCCAGGCCGGCGGCGCGGCCTCGGGAAACAACCTTGGCGGTTGCGTCGCGATCACGGGCGTGCAGTAAGGGAACGGGCAACAACAATGGAAAACATCATGACAAGTCAGACACTCGATTCCCGCCATGGCCTGCGCCGCTCACTGGCCCTTGGCCTCGGTCTCGGCCTCGCCCTCCTCGCCAATCTCGGCGATCGCGCCTTCTCGGCTTCGGCCGCCAACGGCGGCATCGATCCTCTCGAGATCCTGAACACCGCGGTGAAGAACAACATCCTGTTCATCGTCGACACGTCGGGTTCCATGGCCGGAACGCCGCAGGATCAGAACCGCATCGTCGGCGGCGACGACCCGGCCTCGCGTTTCTATCAGACCAAGCGCGCGGTGCGCGAAGTCATCACGACGAACGCGGGCAAGGCCAACTTCGGCCTGGCCACGTTCCATCCTGACTTCACCGAACACATCATTGACGGCTCACAGGGTCTTGTCTATGTGACTCAGGATCCGTCCGCGTCGGTGTGGAGGAACTACTTCAACGCGGTGAGCAGCACCTTTACGGCCTACGACACGGACACGTGCACGGGCGCCCTCGGGGCCTGCACCGCCGCCCAGAAGACCGAGATCTTCGTGGGTCTCAGTTCCAACAGCAGCGCCAGCACTTCGGCCTATCCTACGGCTTGCACGGCCCAGGCTACCAACCAGGTGGCGAACGGCGGCGTCCCGAACGCTCCGATCACGCACGTGTTCGGCACGCACTGCCGCGACTACATCAAGACGAGGCTCATGCGTAACGGCAAGCGGTACCGCGTCACCCCAGGCCTCACGTCGGGCACCACACGGACCAACGGAGCCCTGGTGTCGTCAACCGACATCACCTGCCCAAACCCGCCCCCCGGCCTGCTGGGCGACGACGTGCTTCCCTTCGCCAACGGCACGCAGGCGCGCGCCTGCTTCCAGATCGAGAACGCCACGACCAACGCGATCACGACCTATTGGGTGACCGGCACCAACTTCGACTTCGTCAACGTGAACGGCGCCGACACCAGCCAGTGCGGTCAGAGCGGTTTGAACGTCGACGTGGCCGACTGCGGCGTCGACAACTCCGAGCAGATCAACTCCTACATGCGCATGGAGCTGCAGTACAACGGCGCCGCGGGCGCTCCCCGTGACGTTCCCGCCCTCACCAACCTTTCGAATCGCAAGCCGAATATCCTGGAGACACCTCCCTTCAGCCTCGATGTCACGCCGCCGATCACCCCGCCCTTCGTGAATCCGGGGATCCGGCAGGGCAACGGAACGCCCCTGGCCGCGTCGATGGCGTTCGCCCTCACCTACTTCCGGAACACGGTCCTGCCCGCGGGGGGAACCGCCAAGCGACCGGTGAACGCCCAAGGCAAACAGAAGCAGTTCGTCATTCTGCTCTCAGACGGTGACGAGTCCTGCAGTGGCAATGCGCCAAACGCCGCGTACGCGCTGTGGTCGAACACTCTCCCCGCGTTGCCTGCGTGCGACGCGGCCTGCCTCGCGGCCAAGGGCATCACCGCGCAGCAGTGGTCGGTCGCGAACCGCATCGAACTCATCACCATCACGTTCGCGGGCGGCACGCCCGCCAACGTGGACGCGATCTCCCGTGCCGGCACCGGCCGGAATCCGGCGAACAGCACCTGTCAGCCGCTGTATCCCGGGTTCGGCGCCACGCCTCTTGCTCCGTGCCGCACCGCGTTCATCGCCAACAACCTCAGTGACCTCGTCAACGCCCTGAACGCCGCGATCAACACCAGCGTAGCCACGGGCGAGTTCTCGGATCAGCAGTCCGTCACGGAGAGCGTCTACGAGTTCGGCGCCTTCGCCTCTCCGGCGATTGATCCTTTTGATCCCGAAGAACGGTACGCGGGGTCGATTCCGATTCTCCTGCAGTCGACTTTTGAGCTTCCTGGATACATGGGCCATCTGAAGGCCTTCCGCCGTGGCGATGCGGGCACCCCCACGGATCTCACCGACGACAATTCCGTGGAGATGTGGGACGCCGGCGACAAACTCAACAACCGCCTTCTCCATTCGACGGGAATGGGCCCCGCCCCCGCCACCACCTGCACCACCCCGGGCGCCGGCTGCTATACGTTCGCCCAGCTCTATGGCGACGCCACCAATGACAACCCCCTGGACGTCGCGAACTCCTCGGCGAAGATCAAACGACGGATCTTCACGACCACGCAGAACGGCGTAAACAGTTTCTACAACCCGACCAACCTCCTGGGAGCGTCGGCCTCACTCGCCTGGACCAGGGTTCCGCTGTGGCCGCCCACGACAGGGGCCGCCAGCAACCAATTCGTGGCCCCCACCGCCACCGGCACCGGCGCTTCTCCGGTGAATGGAATCCTGGACAGCGCCATGGGATTTGACGGCCTCACCATCGCGCAGCTTCAGGCCCTTGTTCCCGGGGCCTGTCAGGGCACGGTCGCGGCAGACATTCACTCCGACTGCACCTCCGGCACCGCGGGCGTGGCGCTGGCCCGCACGAAGCGGGAAGCCCGGGAGATCACCCTCGCCTACATTGCGGGAGCCCATCTGCAGTCGGCCAACGGCGTTCCGCTTCGGGCATCGTCAGGCGGAAACGCGGACGAACTGCTTTACGTGATTCGTCCCTGGGTCATGGCCGAATCCACGCTGGCCGCGCCGGGCGTGGTGACGCCGCCTCTGTTCCCTGGTCCCACGACCGGCGGGCTGGGCTTTGAGGAATACAAGTACTACCGGGACGGTGTCAGGACGGCGTCCACGGGCGCCCCGGTGGCCACGACACCCAGTCAGGTTGTCCGCGGTCTGGGACTTCGCAACCCTGATCGTCTGGCGGATGATGCATCCGCTGCCGTCAAGGCAGCCGCGGCCACGAACCTGGAACTGAAGCCCTCGATGAGCGTCGTCTACCACGCCACCAACCAGGCGTTGCACGCGATCCGTGGCGGCCCCTGCCCCACCCCCGACAGTTCGTCGGGCCTGGGCGGCACCCCGGTCGACTGCGAGAACACGCTCGATGGCACCCCGCGGGAGAGCGGTGGTGAAGAACTCTGGGCCTTCGTCCCGTTCGACCAGCTCTCCAAACTGCCCGCGCTGACCCAGATCCAGAGTCGCGAGAACAAGCAATACCTGCTCGCAGCACCCGTCCGCTTCACCGATGTGTTCGTTCCGGGGGGCGCCACGTACCAAGGTACTTCGTTCAACGGGGTGTGGCGCACCCTGCTGTATTTCGGCCGTGGTCAGGGAGGGAAATACGTGACCGCGATCGACGTCACGGCGCCCGGACCGTTCACGCGCCTCTCTGTCGAGACCGAGGCCCCGATCGTTGTGTGGAGCCGCGGAAATCCGGATACGAACAACGGCCGACTCACCGCTGCCGGCGGGGTTGTGAACTACTCTGCGACCGACTACTCGAACTACCTGAAAATGGGTGAGACTTGGTCGGTACCTTCGGTTGGGTACGTGACCGCCGCGGATTATGGGACAGCCAGAAAACCCTCGGGTACGGACTTTGTTCTCTTCATGGGTTCAGGCTATTCGGACAATCCCGCCCCGGAAGGGAAAACCTTCTTCGTGATCGATGCCCTCAACGGCGACATCGTCCGCAACTTCGAGATCGCGAACGGCTCTCCGGCGGCGCCCCCGGTGGCCATCCCCCCGGCCCCTCAGGATCCGCCCCTTACGAACTTCCTCGTCGCGCCGGCGGTCTACTACGCTGAGGATCCCGTCACCGGCGCCACGCCGGCCAGCTTCTTCTTCCTGGGGAATCCGATGACTGTGAAGGTCAAGACCGTGTACTTCGGCGACCTCCACAGCCGTATCTGGCGCTATAACGCCAGGACTCCCGCAGTCGCGCCGCTTCCGTTCTTCGAGGCGCCCGCGGCCGACAGGAACCAGCCCTTCGCAACCGCAGTCACGGTCATTGCTGACCCCACTGTTCCAGGCGATGTTCTGGTCTATGCCGAATCGGGCCGCGATCGACGGGTCACGCCGCAGGCCGCCAAGCCCTTCAAATCGTATGCGTGGAGGGATTCCAACGGAACCCGAAGCGACCTCTTCGTGCAGGATTTCCCAACCGGTTACCGAGGGAATGTCCAGCCCGCCGGCGGCTTCATCGACCAGAACACGCCCGTGATCTTCTACGCAGGTGTGAGGTTCACGGGAGCCTGCGTTTCGGTCTTTGACAGCATTCTCTACGCTTTCAGGGGTCTCACTACGACACCCGGGTCCCCTGAGGCGGCATTCGACCTCGATGGTATCCCGGGCAACGATCCTTTCATGTTGATTCCAGATCAACCGATCGTCGGCCTGAGGGTCTCCGGCGAAGGGACTCTCGTTGTCGACACGGGTTTGAATGCCCAGAACCCGCCTCCGGCGCCCGGACCGGGCCAGGCTACCGTGCCTATCTCGACCTCGAGCAGCACTGTGACGATGGGTCTCGTCCCGGGGACGAAGCCCTTCAGGGAACTCTCCGCGACAACGGTTCCCTACAGGGTCGGTTCGTCGGTCTGCCGGACGGAGCCCTAAGGGTCGTCAGATTCTGCCGCAGGACTTTCCAAAAGGGTGCGTTCGGGATTACGCTTCGGTCTGACATGAAGCCTAACTTCCGAACGTGCCCCCAGTGTTCGACCAGGAACCGGCTCGACAAGGAGTTCTGCGTCAAATGCGGTGAGCCGCTTGAAGGCGTAAGAGCCGGAGATCCAACGGCGGCCACCGCGCCGGCCGCGAAGAAGGGCAAGCCCGGCATCGTCGTCCTGCGGGACGGTGAAGAAGGGCAAAGTCCCCTCGTTCCGTTCATCCTGGTTCTTCTGACCTTGGGCGTCGCTTTCGGCGCTTGGCGTGTGGTGCAGGAAGCCGAGGCCACCCCGAACCCCGCGCAGGTCGCCGGACCCGTCCGGCAGGCCTCGGTCCCACCGGTTGTCGTGGCAACCAGGGAGCCCGGAGCGGCCGAATACAGCGCGGGTATGGCCGCCCTGCGCGCCGGTAACTTCCCGGAAGCGATAAGACTCTTGCGCGAAGCGGTCGCGGCCGCCAACAAGGCGGACTACCGCCTTGGTCTCGCCGAGGCGCTGGAGAAATCGGGCGCGATGTCGGAAGCCCTGATTGAATACGAGGCGGCCGCGGGTCTTGACTCCGTCAATGTTCGCTATACAAGTGACTGGGCAAAGGCCCTCTACCGGGCAGGTCGCTCCACCGAGGCCATCGAGGTCTACGAGGCGGCTCTTCAACTGGATGGCAACAACGTGGCCAACCTGAAGGAAATCGCCAATCTCCTCATCCAGGCCAATGACTTCGCGAAGGCGCGTCCGTACCTCGAGAGGATCGTGTCGCTGCAGCCGGCCGACCTCGTCCCGAAGCAGAACCTCGCCCGTGCCCTTGACGCCACGGGCGATCTGGAGGGGGCCACGCAGCAGTATCGCGACATCCTTGCCGCGATGCCCCAGGCCCATCTCTCTCGCGCACTTCTGTCCGACCTTCTGATGCGGCGGAACCGGCCGAGCGAGGCCATCGCGGTTCTCGATGAGGGCCTTGCCACCTCCGCCGATGCCGGCCTCCTGCACCGTGAAAAAGGGAGGGTCTACGACCGTCTCGGCCGCGTCGCCGAGGCGGTTGCCTCGTATCGCGAATACGTCCGCCTCTCGCCGGGCGCAAACGATGTGCGCAGCTTCACGGAACGGATCGGCCAGCTCACGACTCCGCGATGAAGATCGCCTTCTCCCGCCGACCCGCCTTGGGCCTGATCCTGTTCGTGGTCCTGAGCCTGGTCGGCAGCCTGCTGTCCGCCCCGAGCGCGGGGCAGAGCCTGGCTACGGCGGCGAAGAAGGAAAAGCAGCGCCGGGCGAAGATCGCCGCTCCAGGAAAGGTGCTCACCGAAGAGGACGCCGCGGCCCGGACCGGCAACGTCAATGTCACCGAACTCGCGGCCCCCGCCCCCGAGGCCGCCGACACTCCATCGTCGCAGTCGTCAACCCCCGATGGACAGGCGACCTGGAAAGCGCGCGCGGCCGAACTCAAAACTGCTCTCGCCTCCGCTCAGAAAGCCCTGGAGGACGCGCAGCGCGCGGAGGCCGCGTTCCGGTCCGACGTGGCCCCGCTCTCCGCCGCCGACGCCCAGGATCCCATGCGCCGTCAGAAGCGTGAGGCGAGGCTCGCGGAAATGAACAAGCAGATCGAGGTTTTGAGGGCCGCCGTTGCCTCCGCCCGAGCCAGCATCACCGCGCTCGAAGACGAGGCGCGCCGCGCCGGTGTGCCCTCCGGCTGGCTGCGCTAGACCCTCTTCTTCCCTCCTTCCCTTGATAGACGTCCTCATCGTCGAAGACAAGGACTCCCTTCGAAACGCCCTCGCCGAGACTTTGCGCGGTCACGGTCTGACCGTCGAGGCGAGTGCGGACACCTACGAGGCCAAGAGGGCGCTGGCCCGGACGACGTTCGGCGTGGTGCTCACCGACCTCAAGCTTCCGGCGGGCAGCGGCTTCGACGTCCTCCAGGCGGCCCTCAAGGCCGGCCCGGAAACCGACGTGATCGTCATGACCGCGTTCGGCTCCATCGAGGATGCGGTGAAAGCGATCCGCGAGGGCGCTTCGGACTTTCTCACCAAGCCGGTCGATACGGACCATCTGCTGCTCCTCGTCGACCGCGCCCTCGACCGACGCCGTCTCAAGCGCCGCGCATTCCTCCTCGAGGAGGAGCTTCAGGAGCGGATGTCGCTTCCGCGCCTCGTGGGCACGAGCGA
>CAZBTT010000074.1:0-13655 GCA_964494295.1 uncultured Acidobacteriota bacterium | reverse complement strand
GAATCTGCGGGCCGGGCACGTTGGTGCCCACCGGGTGGAGGGGCCGCGGGCGCGCGTGGACGCCCCGACTTGCGCTCCATGGTGGGGGCACGTCGTGGTTGTGGGGCTTGGGAATGGGCCCTCTCCGCTCTTTCACGGACCGTAGTCGCTGTCTCCGGCTTGGGCTTTGGCCGCGAGGGCTGAGGTTGCGAACAGGTCGCCGGGACACCGATGACCGGCGGGGCTCCAGGGTGATCACTCCGCTTTTCCGGGCGGTCGGCTCGATTTCGGGTCGGGCCCACGCATTGGGAAGAACCGCAACAGAGCTGCTATGCCGAGGTAGGCCAACCCATAAAACACAGGAACTAGGTACTTCGGGAGATACGCCCAGACCAGAAGACCGCTGGCCATCCCAACCGCTACGATGGCAAACCCGACGAGCTGGTTGCGTAGCGTCATTTCCAACCAGTGTGCCTGGAGCAGCAGATGCCCGCACAACACCAATTAGGTCGCGCGACCCAGTCCTGCCGGTGTCGAAGGACTGTCGATCTATTGCGGTCTGTGCCGGAAGAGGTGCTTGGGCCAAGGTCTGATGTCCGCATGGTTTAGCCTCTGGATTGTACGGCGAACTCCTGGGAATAGGCTGATCGACCTAGCTTTGCTATGGGCGCACGTCGTGTCGTTGCCCGACGGAGGGGCGGCAGTCGTCTCTTCCGCGCCAGGGTCGCCGCGGTTGCGGCCGCAGCGCTTCGGCGTGACCGAAAAGGGATGTAGCGACGTTCAAGAACGAACGTCAGATCGGACGGCGGATGAGCGCCGTCAGGACGTTGAGTAGGCGAAGGACGATGGCGCGGGCCCCCGCGGTGTCCGGCGCCGCGACCTCGAGCTCGAGGAGATCGAGACACGCGAGGCACTCGACTGCGCGGGCGATCGTGTAGTGGCGGGCCCGCTCCCGCGGGGTCGAGCGTCCCGCGCCCTCGGCCACATTCAACGGCACGGAAATGGACCCTTCGACGAGCTCAGGGCGGGCGCGCGGTCGAGTTGGTCAGACAGTTCTGAACGGCGGAGCGGAAGCCAGCGAACCACGATGCGCCGGAAATCGACGGCGAGGCGGTACGCGTCGAACCGGTGAAGGGAAGGAGTGGGAGTGGAGAGCATCGGCGAGGGTCCTTTCGAGATGAAGGCCGGGATTGACCTTCGAGCGCGCAGCCTGCCCTCGGGGCACGCCTCCCCAAAGCGCCGGAGCGAGGGCTGAAGTCAGGGGCGAAGCTTTTCCGCAGGAAAAGTGCGGAGCGAAGCGGAGCACCCTTGACTTCAGTTCTCGCGGAGGCGACGATCAAAGCGTCGAAGGTCTGAGCCGGCCGTCGGAGGAAGGACCTCGTGACGACGTCCTATGGTTCACGACCTTCGAGACGCGGCGACGCTTACGCGGACGAACGTCGATCTGCGGCGACGTTCACGGCCCGTCGAACGGGATCTACGTTCACGTCCACGAACCGACGTGGTCGCTTCGACCGGATCGTGCTTGTTCTCGGCTCAGCGACCGGTTGGGGGTTCGACGTTCACGAACGTTGAACGGAGGTACGCGCACGTTCACGGTCCATCGAACGTCACGCGGCACGAGCTTGGCGCTAAACCTCGCGGAGGAGGTGTCCGAGCTTCTTCTTCTTCGTTTCGAGGTAGCGTCTCGAGATGTCCGTGGGGGCGATCTCGATCGAGACGCGTTCGGTGATCTCGAGACCGTAGCCCTCGAGGCCAACGAACTTGCGCGGATTGTTCGTCATCATCCGAAGTTTCTGGACGCCCAGCTCGGAGAGGATCTGGGCGCCGATCCCGTAGTCGCGCTGGTCGGCCTTGAAACCGAGCGACTCGTTCGCCTCCACCGTGTCCTGGCCTTCGTCCTGCAGGGCGTACGCGCGGATCTTGTGAATGAGGCCGATCCCCCGCCCTTCCTGGCGCAGGTAGAGAAGCACGCCCGCGCCCTCTTCCACGATGCGTTCAAGCGCTATGTCGAGCTGTTCCCCGCAATCGCACCGACGCGACCCGAAGATGTCGCCGGTGAGGCACTGCGAATGGACGCGCACGAGAACCGGCCGGCCGTCGCGCACGTCACCATGAACGAGGGCGATGTGCTGCTCGCCGTCCACGACGCTCTCGAACGCATGGATGCGGAACGCTCCCGCCTTCGTGGGAAGGTTCGCCTCCGTGATCTTCCGCACCAGGCGTTCGTTCATCATCCGGTACTGGATCAGATCCCGGATGGTGATCATCCTGATCTTGTGCTCGGCGCAGAAGACCTCGAGCTGGGGCACCCGCATCATCGTTCCGTCGCTCGCCATGATTTCGCAGATCACACCCGCGGGCTTGAGCCCGGCGAGACGCGCGAGGTCCACCGCGGCCTCGGTCTGGCCGGCGCGAACGAGCACGCCGCCATCGCGCGCGCGGAGGGGAAACATGTGACCGGGCCGCGCGAGATCTTCGGGCTTCGTGCTCGGATCCACCGCGACGAGGACGGTGGTCGCCCGGTCGGACGCGGAGATTCCCGTGGTCGTCCCCTTCTTCGCCTCGATCGGCACGCAGAACGCGGTGCCGAACTTGGCCGAGTTGTCGGTGTCCTGGACCATCAGAGGGATGCGCAGCTGGTCGAGGCGCTCACCGGTCAAGGGAAGGCAGATGAGACCCCGGCCGTGCGTGGCCATGAAATTGATGGTCTCGGACGTGATCTTCTCGGCGGCGATGGTGAGATCGCCCTCGTTTTCACGGTCTTCGTCATCCACGACCACGACCATGCGGCCGGCGCGGATGTCGTCGATGGCGTCCTTTATGGGGGCGAAGGCCACGGTGGTTCCTTTGGGTTCGTTCCTGCGGAGGAGTGATGCTACTTCGGGAGGAGCTTCTCGACGTATTTCGCGATCATGTCGACTTCGACGTTCACGAGGTCGTGGACCTTGAGCCGGCCCAGCGTCGTCACTTCGAGGGTGTGCGGGATCACCGCGACCTTGACCCTGGCGCCCAGCACCGCGGCGCAGGTGAGCGACACCCCTTCGAGGGCGATCGAGCCTTTCTCCACGCAATACCGGACCAGATCTGCCGGCAATTCGAAGGTGATCTCGCTCGAGGCCCCGGTTTCACGGATCGCCGCCACCGTAGCCACGCCGTCGACATGGCCCTGGACCAGATGTCCGTCGAGTCGCGAGGAGAACCGAAGCGGCCGCTCCAGGTTCACGCTCGCCCCCGGCCGCAGCCGCTTGTCGAACCGGGTTCGCGCCACCGTCTCCCGCGCGAGGTCGAAGCGAATGATGTCGCCCTCGATCTTCGTCGCGGAGAGGCAACACCCGTTCACGGCCACCGACCCGCCGACGCTCAGGTCCTGCAGCGCCGCCTTCACGCGGACCGCGAGACGATAGATGTCCCCGTCCTGCTCGCAGGAGATCACTTCTCCGACATCCTCGACGATTCCCGTGAACATTGCTCAGGCCTTTCTTTCGTAGACCTCGACCTCGAGGTCGGCGGCGTGTTCGAGTCCGTAGCGGAGCGTGGCTGAGGTCTCGAGGACAGCACGCCGCACCTTGACCGCCTCGCTCAGGGTCCGCGGATTCCGGCCCCCCACGACCGGCCGGCTTCCCCGCCCGCCCAGGATCAGGGGAGCGCGGAAGATCACCAGTTCATCGAAGAGTTGCTCGCGTACGAAGGACCCCATCACCTCGGAACCGCCCTCGACCATCAAAGAGGTGAGGCCCCGATCGAACAGGCCGCCGAGCGCCGTCGATAGCGGCACCCGGCCGCCCGGGCTCGGCACAAGAATGACCTCCACGCCCAGCGCCTCGAGACCGCGGCGGCGCGGTTCACCCGAATCGCCGCCGATCAGGATCAGGGGATTCCGCCGCGCCGATTTCACGAGACGCGAGGAATGCGGCAGGCGAAGGTGCGAGTCGAGCACAACGCGGGTGTAGGGGCGGGCCGTCCGCGGCTCGGGGAGCAGGATGGGGTCGTCCTGAATCGCGGTCGCGTATCCGATAAGAACCCCGTCGAACAACCGGCGAAGGTTTCGCGCCGCGTTTCGCTGCTTCGTCGAGGTGATCCATCTGGATTCGCCGGCTGCGGTGGCGATGCGGCCGTCCAGAGTCATCCCCGCCTTGAGCGCGACGAAGGGCCGACGCAGTCGCATGGCGATGTTGAAATTCCGGGTCAACCGCCGACCCTCGTCCGCGAGCACGCCTTCGACGACATCGACGCCGGCCGCGCGCAGCATCCGCGCCCCGGCGCCGCGCACGTGAGGATTGGCGTCACGAACCGCGAAGACTACGCGCGCGACTCCCGCCTCGATCAGGCGCGGGGCGCACGGAGGAGTGCGCTTGGCCGGGTTGGGCGCGCAGGGTTCCAGCGTCACATACGCGGTGGCACCCCGCGCTTTTCCGCCCGCGGCGGCAAGTGCTGCGGCCTCGGCATGAGGTCCGCCGGCGCGCGCGTGAAATCCCTCGCCCACGACACGTCCGTCCTTCACCAGAACGCAGCCGACGGCCGGGTTTGGATTGGTTTCGCCCAGGCCCACCTCCGCGAGTTCCAGGGCGCGGCGCACGAAACGCTCATCGGCGGCCGCTCTGTTGCGAGTCATCCGAGCAACCCTTCCGCGAACGAATGGGCGTCGAACGGCACGAGGTCGGTGAGGCTCTCGCCCAGGCCCACGTATCGGATCGGCACCTTCATCGCGGACACGATGGCGACCGCGATTCCGCCCTTGGCCGTGCCGTCGAGCTTGGTGAGCACGAGACCGGTGAGAGGGATGGCGCGCGCGAACTCCTGGGCCTGGGCGAGGCCGTTCGAACCGGTGGTCGCGTCGATCACGAGAAGGGTCTCGTGGGGGGCGCCTTCGGCTTCGCGCGCGGCGATCCGGCCCATCTTGGCGAGTTCGGCCATGAGATGAGCCTTGTTCTGCAGACGCCCCGCGGTGTCGACGAGAACCCGCCTCGTGCCTGCGGCCCGCGCTTTCCGCAGACCATCCGTCACCACCGAGGCGGGATCCTGGCCTTCGCGCGATTCGTGGAACGCGGCGCCGGACCGGTCCGCCCAGGTCTTGAGCTGGCCCACCGCGGCGGCGCGGAACGTATCGGCGGCGACGATCAACGTGCTCTCGGACTTGTCGCGAAAACGCGCCGCGAGTTTGCCGATCGTCGTGGTCTTGCCGACCCCGTTCACCCCCACCACGAAGATCACGTGGGGATTACCCTGGCTCACCGTCGGGCCTTTGATATCGAGGATCGCGCGCACTTTCTCTTTTAGAGACTGGCGGATCAGGGCCGGGTCGGCGCCACCGGTGAGATCGCGACGCAGGGCGGTGAGGATCTCCGAGGCCGCCGCGGGGCCGAAGTCGGCGGCGATCAGGGTGTCTTCGAGGGAATCGAGGGTGGCTCCGTCGAGCTTGGCGAGGCCCCGAACCAGGTCGCCGACGTCGGTGTTGAGGACGGCGCGCGTGCGCGTCAGTCCCTGCTTGAACTGTTCGAGGAGCCCCATGGACCCCTCAGTCTATATTTCTACCTCGGGAAGGCTTTGAGCTTCTCGGTGGCCTGACGGCCCGACGCGCCGAGCGGGTCCTTCTTGATCACCTGCTCGAACATCGCGCGCGCATCCTGGAAACGGCCCACCCGCATGAATGCGTCCCCGAGGGCGAGCTGGAGGACGGTATTCCCGCTCGTTTCCTTCATCCCGTTCTCCAGCTGGAGGATCGCCGCCTCGGGCTGGTTGGTGGCCATGAAGACGTCGCCGATGCTGACGTACGCCGCGGCGAGCGTCTTGTTCCGGTTCAAGGCGGCCTGGAACCAGGTGAGCGCTTCGTTGTATTCCTTCTCCTCGAAGAAGGCCTGGCCGAGATTCCACGCCGTCACCTCGGGCGTCGGACACTGCGGGTCGGCGAAGGAGCGCGCCAGCTCCGCCTTGCCCTCGGTCCGTTTTCCGAGCCGCAGCAGGGCGATGCCGAGGTCGTTCCGGACATCGACATAATCGGGGTTGAAGGACAGGGCCTTCTGGGCGGCTTCGGCGGCTTTCTTGAAATAGTTGGTGCGGCAGGTCGAATCGTTCGGCCGGCACTGGTCCGCGAGTTGCGAATAGGTGATGCCGAGGGCCTTCAAATAGAAGGCGTTCTCTCCGTCCTTCTTGAGCGCTTCCTGAATCTCCGCCAGCGCCCGCTGGGGGAAGCCGTCGCGCAGCATGCGCACCCCGGCGTTGAAGCGAATCTCCGCTTCCGGATCCTGAGCCATGGCCCCGGGGGCGAACGACATCGCGGCGGCTAAGAGAGTGGCGAGACCGAGGTGTTGTTTCCGCATGAAAGCTCCTATTGATCTCTCAGGAGGCGCTCTTGAGCGGCGGACCATCCCGCCGCGCCGCCACCGCGGCGACCCGCGCTTTGGCGGCCGTGAGCTCTCCCGAGGCCACGGCGCGAGCCATGGCGTCGACACATTGTGAATCGAACTTCTTGCCGGAGAGAAACTGGAGCCTCGCCACCGCGGCCTCGAAAGTCATCGCCTTCGAGTACGGACGGTCGGTGGTCATGGCGTCGAACGCGTCGGCGACGCTCACCATGCGGCCGAGGAGCGGGATCTCCTCGCCCTTGAGGCCTTCGGGATATCCGCTTCCGTCGAAGTTCTCGTGGTGCTGAAGTCCGGGGCCGGCGATGGCCTTGAGCTTGGGAACGGCCTCGAGAATCTGCGCGCCCTTGGTCGGGTGCTGCTTCATGATCTCGTACTCGTCGTCGGTGAGGGCGGCGGGCTTGCGCAGGATCCGGTCCTCGATGCCGATCTTGCCCACATCGTGGATGAGGCCGGAGAGGTGGACGTTTTCGATCTCCGCGTCGGAGAAGCCAAGCTCCTTGGCTAGGAGCGTCGAGTAGAAGGCCACGCGCTCGGAATGGCCGCGGGTGTAGGGGTCTTTCGCGTCGATGGCGTTGGCGAGCATCCGGACCGTGCCGATGAACAACTCGCGGTTGGTGCTCGCGGCTTCGCGGATCTCCTCGACCGCGCGTTCGATGCGTTCGCCCATTACGTTGAACGACTCGGCCAGAACGCCGACTTCATTACGCGAGGTGACCGCGACCCGCGTCGAGAAGTCGCCGTGAGCGAGTTGGAGGGCGGCGTCGCGCAGGTTGCGGATCGGCCGGGTGATTTCTCCGGAGAGCCACATGCCGAGCCCGAGTGCGAGCAGGCTCACAAGACCCACCACCACCGCGGCGTTGCGCCGCATGGCGTTGGCGCCCGCGTAAGCCTTGGCTTCGTCGATCTGCGCGATCACGCCCCAGCCCGAGTCGTCGGCGACCCGGATGAAGGTCCCCAGCATGTTCCTTGGAGCGCCATCCTCGCCCTTCACGGAGAAAGGCATGGAGGCCGCGGCCCGGCCGCCGGTCTGGACGAATTCCCTCACGATGTCGATCTCGTTGAGATCGGCGCCGGTGGGCGCGAAGGCGGGGTTGGAATGTGCGACGAGGCGGCCCTCGGCGCTGACCACGTACACATCGAGCAGACCGCCCTCGCCGGAGAGCCGCGTAAGCCGAACGACCGGCTCGAAGGTGGTGATCGCGATGACCACCGCCTGGGCGAGTCCTTTGCTGTCCTTCACGGGTTCGGCCGAAATCACGACTGGTTCCGACAGCGTTTGTGACCACAGCGGCGCGGTCATCATGGTCTGGCCCTTGAGGCCGCTCAGGAATGCGGTCTGAATCGCGGCCTGGATGTCCGTTTCGGGCAGGGCGAGGCCGGAACGCGCCCCAAAACCATTCCGGTCCACCACGTTCACGGAAACGAGCGAACTCGCCTCCCCCGGGAAGGATTCGAGGGTTCGGCTCGCGCCGAGGCTGTCGATCCGCTTCCTATAGGGAACCGGCGCGTCGATCGCGAGGCTCGCGGCGAGGGTTTGCGAGATCGCACGAGTGGAGGTCCGGAACTGGGCGATCCATTCGGAAAGGTGGCGGACCTTCGCCATCTGAAGGGAACGCTGGTCGAGCTCGAGGTCGGCCCGGGCCTGGTTGACCAGGTAGCGCGACGTCATGACGAGCGGCAGAAGCGCGGTCAGGAACAACAGCCCGAGCAGCGCCGAAAGGATCGAACCCCGACGGCGTCCGTCCAGCCGCTTGAGGGCTTCGATGGGCTCGGTGTTCGGCATGGCTGCCCCCGGGGTCAGCTCCCCAGTTTGCCCACGTTGACCGTGCTGGTGGTCGGAGGCGCGGCACTCGTCGCGCGTCCGCCCATCACCTCGTGCACGATGACCTTGTTCTCCTTGCCCTTGAGCGTGAACTCGCCCATGGGACGCAGATTGAAGAGGCCGTCGACCGCCGCGAAGGTGTTCGGGCCGATGACGATCAGCCCGGGCTTGGCGACCGAACTCTCGAGGCGCGAGGCCGTGTTCACGGTATCGCCGAGCACGGTGTACTCGCGTTTGTTGACCGAGCCGATTTCGCCCGCGACCGCCTTGCCCGAGTTGATGCCGATCCGGATCTGGAGGAGAGGACCGGTCTTGCGCTCCGCATTGAACTCGGCCAGCCGTTCGCGCATCTCGATGGCGGTTTTCACCGCGCGGGCCGCGTGGTCGGGCATGTCGAGGGGCGCGCCGAAGACCGCCATGATGGCGTCGCCGATGTATTTGTCGAGCGTGCCTTCATACATGAATATCGCGTCGGTCATGCGCGAGAGGTAGTCGTTCAGGATCAGGGCGATCGCCGAGGGGGTCAGTTTCTCGGACAGGCTCGTGAAGCCCACGATGTCCGCGAAGAGCACGCTGACCTCGCGAACCTCGGGTTCGCCGAGTTCGAAGCCCTGCGAGTCGTTGGTGGCGATGATGCGGCTCGCCACCTGGGGCGAGAGGAAGCGGCCGAGACGTTCGCGCTTCTTCTCCTCCATCGCGATCTTCTCGTTGAGCCGCGACCGCTCGATCGCGACCGCGGCGAAGTTGGCGAGAGCGGAGAGGAGGTCGAGGTCGTTCTCGGTGAAGGCGTGGGTGAGGGCCGAGGTGTCGAGGTGGATGATCCCGATCACTTCCTCGCGGTTCCACAGCGGCGCCACCATGGCGCTGCGGATCTGGTTGATGCGGATCGAGTCGCCGGAGTTGAAACGCGCATCGGCGAGCGCATCTGAAGTGAGGATCGCCACGCGGTCGGACAGAACCCGCTGGGCGATGGTCTTGGAGATAGTGATCTTGCCGCGGTCGTTCGACTTGTGGCGGTATTTGGTGACCTTCGCGGTGAGCGTGCTCGCGTCCTTCTCTTCGCCCGCGAGCATCAGAAAGCCGCGCTCGGCGGGAATGGACTCGAAGACGATGTCCATGACCTGCTGAAGGACCTCTTCGACGGGCCGGGACGCGACAAGGGTTTCGGCCACGCGGGTCAGGACCTTGAGGATCTGGTTCGCGCGGGCGATCTCGGAGGCGGCCGAGGCGGTTTGTCCGGGCTTGGGCTTCGACTCGACCGCGAGGAGTTTGGAGAGGTCACCGACGCTGCGGACGATGGTGCCGGAGGCTTCGATGGGTTCGTCGTCGAAGGCCACCTTGGCTTCAGCGGTCTTTCCGAACAGAATCTCGAGGCTGCCGAGGCTGAACTTGTCCCCTTCGCGGAGGGGCGCCTGGGTGATCAGATTGCCGTTGATCTTGGTGCCGTTTTTCGAGCCCAGATCCATGATCCGGACGCCGCCGGGGTCGGCGATCAACTTCGCGTGCTGCCTCGAAATCCCGAAGTCCTTGAGCACCACCTGACAGTCGGGGGCGCGGCCCAGGATCAGTTCGCCGGACGAGAATTCGTGGGTTTTGGGACCGGTCTCATCAGAGTACTTGATGAAGTAGGCGGGCAAGCTTTCCTAGGCTCCTCTGTTCTTGCGGCAGGCCTGCTAGTGTACTTCCCTTTTTAATCTGCGCAACATCAGCGCTTCCACCGCGTCGCGGGGTGAAACGCCCTGGATGAGAACGCCCCGAACCTCGCGTGCGATCGGGGTTTCGACCCCCGCCCGCTCGCCCAGGAGGCAGGCTGCGGACGAGGTCTGGAAGCCCTCGACCGTGCCGAGACTCTGGAGCACTTCAACCGGATCCTGCCCCTCGGCAACCAGCCGTCCAAACTGGAAGTTCCGGGACTGGTTCGAGCCGCACGTCAGCACCAGGTCCCCGAGGCCCGCAAGACCGGCCACCGTCTCCGCCCGGCCTCCAGAGGCGACGACGAGGCGGGAGATTTCCGCGAGACCGCGGGTGATGAGAGCGGCCCGGGTGTTTTCGCCGCACTTCAAACCCACCACCATCCCCGCGGCGATGGCGATCACGTTCTTGAGCGCGCCCGCCATCTCGGCGCCTTTCAGGTCGTCGCTCTCGTAGATCCTCAGGCGCGGGCCGGAGAAGGCAGTTTGAACGTCCCGGGCGAGCGCCGCGTCCGTGGAGGCCGCCACAAGCGCCGTGGGTTGACCCGCGAGGACCTCGCGAGCGAACGAAGGGCCGGTCAGAGCGCAGAACGGCGACTCCGGGGCCTCGATGGCCGCGATCTGGGAGTGGAGTTGGAGCGTCCGCGGGTCGATCCCCTTCGCCACCGAAACGAGCCGGAGGCCTCGCCGATGCGTGGTGACCAGGCGCAGGGCATCGCCAATCGCAGACGAGGGTGTTGCGAGAATCGCGAGATCGGCGGAGGCCAGCACGGTCGCCGGGTCGGTCGACGCCGCAACCCCGGCCTCGAAGTCCACACCGGGCAGCGCGTCCCGGTTCGAGCCGGCCGGTATCTCGATGGCCTTCGCAACGCTGCGTGTCCACACCGTCACGTCGTGCGAAAGCCGTTTCAGGTGTACGGCGAGCGCCGTTCCGAAAGCCCCGGCCCCGAGGACCGCGACCTTCAACGCTTCGCTCCGAGCTTCGGCTCGACGCCCTTCGCGAGGCGCCCGATGTTCGCGTGGTGTTTCGCGACCACCATCAACGCAGCGACCAGGGCCGTTGACGAAACGACGGGGCCCGCGCCCAGGAGGTAAGCGGCCACCGGCAGGCTCAGACTGGCCAGAATCGAGGCGAGAGAAACGTAGCGCGCGGCCGCGAGGGTGATCACGAAAACGAGGATCGCAGCGCCGAGCGCGCCCGGGGCCAGCGGGATGAAGAGGCCAGCCCCGGTGGCGACACCCTTGCCGCCCTGGAAGCCGAGCCACACCGGGAAGAGGTGCCCGATTACCGCGAAGAGGCCGGCGAGGCAGATCTCCATTTCGGAGGAAGACAAGGCTCGCGCGATCCACACCGTCGCGGCCCCCTTCAGGCCATCGAGAAGGAGCGCCAGAATCCCGGGGACCTTCCCCGCGGACCTCATCACATTCGTGGCCCCGACGTTGCCGCTGCCGACGGTGCGCACATCCTTCACTCCAAACAGGCGGGCGACCAGAAAGCTGAACGGAATCGATCCGATCGCGTAGCCCATCAGGGCGAGGAGCGCCGCGTTCACGCCTCGAAACCCACCAGCGCCCGGCGGAGGATCTCGAGCGCGCTGTTCGACGCCTGCTGGATCACCCGCTCGCGGTCGGCCGAGGGAAAAATACGACGAGAGGTGCGGGCCCCAAGCGATCCCTCGAGCGCGAAACAGACGAGACCCACCGGTTTCTCGGGCGTGCCTCCGGTCGGCCCGGCGATCCCGGTGACCGCGATCGCGATGTCGGCCTTCGCGGCTTCAAGCGCGCCCCGCGCCATCTCGCGCGCGGTTTCCTCCGAGACCGCGCCAAAACTGCGGAGCGTCTCCTCGCTGACGCCGAGTTCGTCCATCTTGGCCTGATTCGAATACGTCACGAACGCGCGATCGAGGAACGTCGAGGCGCCGGCGATCGAGACGAGCCGTGAGGTGACGAGGCCGCCCGTGCAGGACTCCGCGACCGTGAGCTTGAGGCCGCGGGCGGCGAGCAGCGCGGCGACCACGCGCTCGATCATCTCCCCGCTCTCCGTGAAGATGCGCGGGCCGAGAACTCCGCGGATCTTCGATGCCAGCATCTCCACACGTTCGGCGGCCTCCGCGTCGGTGGGCCCCGTGCCCACGAGCTGAAGTTCGACCTCCGACGCGCCACCGAGGATGGTGGTGACCGGGTTCGTGAACGTCTTGTAGATCGGGGCGACGAGTTGTTCGACGTCGCTCTCCCCCATCCCCGCGATCCGGATGACTTTCATCACGATCCGCTCGCCGGAAGCCGCGGCCTCGACCAGCGGCAGGACATCCCGTTCGAAGAGGGGAAGCATCTCGCGGGGCGGACCGGGGAGGAGGACCAGAGTCCTGCCGTCGCGCTCGAAGATCTGGCCGGGGGCTGTTCCCTTCGCGTTCATCAGAAGCCGTCCGCCATCGAGGCGGTCGGCCTGTTTCTCATTCACGCTCGGCATCACCCGGCCGAACTGCTTGAAGCGCTCCTTGAGCCATTCCACGTACGACGCCTCACGGATCAGCGAGACTCCGAGGGCATGGGCCGCGCACTCGCGGGTGAGGTCGTCCTCGGTGGGCCCAAGGCCCCCGGTCGCGATCACCAGATCCGCGCGCGACCAGGCGAGCCGGAACGATTCGGTGAGAGCCGAAGCATCGTCCGCGATTGTGGTGCGGGCGACTACCTTGCAGCCGCGCTCGAGGAGGTAGCGCGTCATCGTGGCCGCGTTTGTCTCCTGACGTCCGGGCACCAGGAGTTCGCTGCCGACCGCGAGGAGTTCAGCCCGCATTCCTCAGATTCCCGTCAACATCAGCACACCGCGCAGCGCGAGGTGGGCGTAAACAGCGGCCATGAGGTCGTCCGCGACGATCCCCACGCCTCCCTTGAAGCGTTCGAACTGGCGGGCGGGGGGCGGCTTCACCACGTCCATCACGCGGAAGAGGATGAAGCCGATGAGCGCGGTCTTGAGCGTGAACGGAATCGCGATCATCGTGAGCATCATCCCGGCGATCTCGTCCGCTACCACGAGGCCCGGGTCTTTGAGGCCGGTCGATCGGGCGACGATGTCGGCGGCGATGATCGAGAGAACGCTCACCACGACGACCGCCGCGATCTGGCCCGGGAGATTCAGGTACGACATCCCCCAGACGAACACCAGTCCCACCGCGCTGCCCGCGGTTCCCGGCGCAATCGGCGAATAGCCGGAGCCGAAGCCGGTGGCAAGAGCGAAGGCGAGACGCTCGGTGACGCTCATCTCGCGCCCTGGTGATTCGGTCAGACGATGGTCACGCGCGAGTTGGTCGCGCGGTCGTGAAGCGTTCGCCGATCACGGTCCCAGAACGCGGGCCACACGCCAAGGCCGAGGAACACGACGCTCAGCAGGCCAAGGCCGCCGCGGCCGAGGGAGGCGAGGGGGCCAAGCGAGGTGCCGTCGTAGCGCCTCACCTGGATGCCGCATGCGATCTTCCCGGGCGTCGCGCCGGACAGACCGCCGAAGAAAAGCACGTACGCCGCGGCGATCACGGTCGCGAAGAGGAGCAGACCCGGCCACGAGGGCGCCAGGCCCAGAACCGACGTGCGCGCGATGCGGCTCGCGAAATAGAACGCGGTGACGCACATCGCGGACCACAGACCGACGTCGATGAAGGCCGCCTGCACCCGGTCATTCATCGAGGCCGCGCGGGAGCTGATCCCCGTGGGCGCGATGCGCGGGGGAAGTTCGGACGGCGGCGGCTCGACCCGGCTCGGCTCGACCAGGGGAAGGTCGGCGACCAGCGAGCGCGGGCCGGC
>CAZBTT010000073.1:0-13716 GCA_964494295.1 uncultured Acidobacteriota bacterium | reverse complement strand
TCACCCTGGGCTCGTGGCGCGAGCGTCAGGACTTCCTGCTTGCCGAGGGGTTGATCCAGCCCTACAAGACAGGAACCGAGGTCTCGAACGAGGCCCGCGAATGGGCCCTGGCGCGCATCCGCCAGCTCTCCGCGCATGAAGTCGGCCACACCCTGGGCATAGGCCACAACTACTACGACTCGGATCTGGGCCGGGTTTCGGTGCTGGACTACCCGCATCCTCTCGTCACCCTCAAGCCCGACGGCTCTCTCGATCTCTCCAAGGTCTATGACGTGGGCATCGGCCTCTGGGACAAGGTCGCGATCAACTACGGGTACCAGGATTTCCCTCCAGGAACCGACGAGAAAGCGGCGCTTTCGGCCATCCTCGACGCTGCGATCAAGAAAGACCTTCTCTATCTCTCCAATCAGGACACGGATGCTCATCCGCGCGTCGACTGGTGGTCCAACGGCACCGACGCGAGTGCTGAACTCGTGCGAATGATGGAGGTCCGCCGGGTGTCGCTCTCGCGTTTCGGCGAGAACGCGATCCAAAAGGGCGCCCCCATGGCCACTATCGAAGAGGTGCTGGTGCCGCTCTACCTCCACCACCGCTACCAGGTCGAGGCGGCGGCTTCCGTTCTCGGCGGCCAGTACTACACCTACGCCCTGCGTGGCGACGGCCAGGTTCCGACCCGACCGGCGCCCGCGGCCGAGCAGAAGCGCGCCCTCGACGCACTCCTCATAACGCTCAAGCCGTCCGAGCTGAAGATCCCCGAAAGTGTGTTGAAGCTCATTCCGCCCCGCCCGTCCGGCTACGGTCCCCATCGCGAACTCTTTCCGCGCTACACCGGCTCGACGTTCGACGCGATCTCGCCTGCGGTGACCGCGGCTGATATGACCGCGTCGCAGCTTTTCGACGCACAGCGCGGCGCGCGCCTCGTCGAACAGAAAGCCCTCGACGCGAGCCTGCCCGGATTTGACGACGTGGTGAGCACCATCGTGAAGGCGACGTTCGGCGCCGCGACTTCGTCCGCCTACGAGGCCGAGGTCGGCCGCGCCGTCGAGCGGGTGATAGCGGAGCGCCTGATGGACACCGCGGCCAACGCGCGCATGCCGCAGGTGAGGGCGATCGCGCAGGCCGCGCTCGAGACGATCGCGAAGATGGGCGGGTCGGATCCATCGCGCGCGCTGCTCACCAGGGATATCGAGCGATTTAATGACCGGGATCTCGCAGCACCCCTGCTCGGCGCCCCGGCGGCGCCTCCCGGCGCTCCTATCGGCGATCCGGGGATGAACCACCTCTGGCGTCTGGTGGAGCCCGTCTGCAGTCAGGACCCGTTGATCTACCGCGACCAGCACTAGGAGTTCCCATGCTCACCTTCCTCGCCCTGCTCCTGGCTGCGGCCCCCGCCGCCGCCCCTTCCACCCGCGATCTCGCGAAGATCAACTGGATGGAGTTTCGCGAGGTCGTGCCATCGAAGATCGACACGGTCCTGCTTCCGCTTGGGACCATGGAAGCGCATGGGGTCACCGCGAACGGCGCCGACATCCTCGCTCCGGTCGCGATCGCCAATGAAGTGGCGGCGCGGGTGAACGCGATGGTGGCCCCGGCGATTCCTTACGGTTTCACCGGAGGCATCGACGCCTATCCCGGCTCCTTCACGATCCCCGAAGAGGTCTATCGCGCGTACGTGAAGGCGACACTCCAGGGCCTCGCGAAGAACAAATTCAGGAACATCATCCTCGTGAACGGCCACGGCGGCGGCCAGACTGCGATCCTCAATGCCCTTGCCCAGGAGGTCGGGCGCGAGACGAGTACGCGCATCCTCGTCATCAACTGGTGGAGCTACTGCTCCGACATCACACTCGAAGTGTTCGGCGAGGACGGTGGCCATGCCGGCGAGAACGAGAACGCTTTCATGATGGCGATCGATCCCACCATCGTCCACAAGGAGCGCTACTCGAAGGAGATGGCGACCGCGAACCCTCCCGCCGGGACCTGGAGCGCCTATCCCAACCCGTCGTCCATCGGCCTCTACAAGGAAGGCCAGGGTTATCCGAAGTTCGATCTGCCGAAGGCGAAGGTCTATTTCACCAAGGTGGTCGACAAGGTCGGCAAGTTGATCGAAGAGACCATCCGAAAGTGGAACCTCGCGGGACTTTGAGAGGAAAGCAGACCATGCCTGAAACGAACCCTTCCCTTCCGCAAAAAGACGACGCCGCCACGGCCGAGCGGAGGAAGTACGAACTCTCCCTCGCCCGCACCGCCTACAACTACACCACCAGCTACCTCTACCCCGCGCCGTTGTCGGCCCAGGTGCCGAAGAACGAGAAATTCTCCGTTGCCTACGAGGCGAAGGTGGCGCCGGTTCTCATCGAAGTCGCGGCGAACCTGAAGAAGGTGGTGCTGAGGCTCTTCGAGCGCCAACTGCGCTCGGAGCTGCCTCCCGAGCCGATGCCGTGGATGGTGGAGATGAAGGAGGCCATGGAGGAGGCGGAAAAACAGTTTTCCGGCATCTCGGGTCTGAACCCCCTCAAAGACATCGAAGCGATCCGGCGTGTGGTCAGGGCCCTGCACCATGCGCCTCCGCAGCTGAGCGCCGCTTACAAGGAGGTTTCCCAGATTCCTCCTCAGATCGCCCATCTCACGACGTCGGTGACCACCGCCCTCGAGGACATGAAGGACATCGGCGTCACCGCGTTCCTGCGCGACACGATGTACGAACTCCTGCGCACCCCCGAGACCGGCGACGAGTATCTGCACGCGAAGGCCATCGACGATTTCAAGACCCTGTACCCGGAGTTCCACGGCGTTCCCCGGGTGATGACACTGAAGCCCGAGCCGTGGATGAACCTTCGTCCGGGCCAGGAGGTCTGGGAGAGCGAGTGGTACTTCGGCTGGTTGCAGATCGCAGGCTTCAACACCACGAACCTGAAAGGCGTATTCACGGGCGGGAAGGCGCCCGAGATGGCGCTCGACCTCGAGGGCCTGCTGAAGAAAGCGCCCTTCACCGACGCGATGCTGCAGGCGGTTTCCGGCGACTCGGAATTGACGCTCAAGCGCGCCGCCGAACTCGGCCGGCTCTACGCCCTCGACATGACCATGCTGGACGGCGTGCCCACCGGCAGCCTTCACGGCGATCAGCGCTACGTGACCGCGCCCATCGCACTCTTCTACTGGAATCCGGAAGCGAGTCCAGGTTATCCGACGGGCCGCGGCAGTCTGCAGACCGTGGCGATCCAGCTCGGGCAGAAACACGATCCGGTCAAGACTCCGGTTTTCCTGCCGGATGGCGACCCCGGCAAGTGGAAGCTCGCGAAGTATTTCGTCATGAACGCTCTCGCGGTGCAGCACGAGACGGTGGCTCACCTCGGCGCCTGCCACCTCGTGACCGAAACCCTCATCGTGGCCACGCACCGGCAGCTTTCGCCTTCTCACCCCATCCTGACCCTCCTCAAGCCTCATTTCCGGTTCACCCTCGAGATCAACGAAGGGGCCAAGCACAGCCTCATCATCCCGGGGGGTGTGGTGGCCTCGGTTCTCTCGCCGAGCATCCAGGGCAGCCTGGGCATGGTGCGGGACGCGCGCGTCGCCTGGCGCTTCGACCAGAACCTGCCGCATCGCCTGTTCGAACTGCGCGGTCTCGACGCCTCCCGCCTGCCCGAGTTCCCGTTCCGCGACGACACCCTTCTCCTGTGGGACGCGATTCGCGACTTCGTGGGGGGCTACCTCGCCTTGTACTACACGAGCGACGAGGACGTTCGCCAGGACCCTGAGGTCCAGGCCTGGGTCCACGAGATCACGAGCCCGCAGGCCGCGGCGTTCCAGGGGCTTTCCGGGTTGGCCTTCGTCGATGGTCCTTCGGGAAAGGTCGCGCGCATCGACAGCCTCGACTACCTCGTCGAGATGGTCTCGCTCATGATCTACACCGCGGGCCCGCAGCACGCGAACGTGAACTACGCGCAGTACCCGATGATGTCGTACCTGCCCGCGGTTTCGGGCACGGCGTACGCAGCACCGCCCACCTCGGCGGCGGTGGCGGATCACGCGGCCGAATACCTGAAGGTCCTCGCCCCCCTCGACGTGGCGCTGTACCAACTTTCGTTCGGTTACCTGCTGAGCAGCGTGCAGTACGACACGTTCGGGACGTACAGCGAAAATCCACGCCGGCCGTATTTCGTGGACGACGCGGCCGAAAAGGCATCGATCGAGTTCCGCATGGCGCTGGCCCGCATCGAGGCGGAGATCCGAAAGCGTAACGAGAAACGGCCACTCGCGTACGAGAACCAGCTGCCGTCAATGATCCCGAACAGCATCTCGATCTGAGCGCGCCTCAGGCGGGCTGAATCAGGGCCGCACCCACGCGCCGGTTAAGGCCTCGGGAGATTGGCTTCGGCAGGTGTGGCGCGGGCCAGGGCCGCGGCCGCTTCTGCGTTCTCGGGGTCGAGGCGCAAGGCCTCACGATAGTGCCCCTTGGCTTCCTCGTCTCGACCGAGCTTTTCGATGACCTGTGCGAGGCGCAGATGCGCCTCGGTGCTGCGCGGCGCGGTTTCCAGCGCTCTTAGAAGCACCCTCTCGGCTTCTGGGAAACGGCGGAGCGCGTAGAGAGCTCGCCCGTAACTCGTGGCGAGCAGGGGATCAGCCGGGAAGGACTGTGAGGCCACACTCAGGATCTCTGCCGCCTCAGACGCGCGTCCTTGAAGGAGCAGCACCAGCCCCAGGTTGTTGGCGATCATCCCGTCGTCGGGGTTCAATTCCCGGGCCGCCCTGTATTTCACCTCCGCCTCCGCCCACCGTCCTTCGCCGATCAGGAGATTGCCCGAGTTGTACAACGCCGTCCAGGCGCTGGGATCAACTCTGAGAGCCGCGGCGTACTCTTCATGGGCCTCCGCACCGCGGCCCTGACGCGCGCGGATCAAACCGAGGTTCACACGCAACTCTGCGGTCGCGAGAGGGCTGAGGCGCATGGTGCGCAGCGCCTCCTCCACGAGGGTCGCGGCTTCGTCGAGGCGGCCCCGTCCAGCCAGGGCGAACGATAGATTCCGAATGGCGAGGACGAGGTCGGGCCGCAGGCGCAGGGCCTCCCTGAGTTCCGCCTCGTGGAGATCCGGGCGTCCCGCTGACATCCACGCGGCTGCCAGTCCGGCGTGTGCGATCGCGCTGTTGGGCAATGTCTTGACCGCGTGGCTGAAAAGCGACACGTCGTCGATCCAGTAGCGGACCTGCCGCCGCGTGAGGCCCACGAAAGTGGCGAGAATGAGCGCTGCGGCGATGCCCGCTGCGGCCCGCCGCTTTGGGTTCTCCCCTACCAGGTCCCCGATCAGCCACACGACCGCAATCGTGATACCCACCAGCGGCAGGTAAGTGTATCGATCGGCCCGCCCGTGGATTCCGACTTGCACAAGGCCAACGACCGGGAAAAGGACTCCGGCGAACCAGAATGCGCCCGTGAGAAGGTAGGGACGGCTTCGTCGCGCGGCGGCGGCGGCGGCCAGGACGGCCAAAAGGGCGCCGAACTCCCACGCGATCGTGCTCGGCGACGTGCCGTCGCTCGCGTGAGGGTACCCGACTGCCAAGGCACTGTGATAGAACGCGTCGCGGAGGTAGGAAAAGTAGGAGTGGACGGCGTTGGCTCCTCGCGCCGCGAGTGAGAGCGTCGATGTTCCAGCACTCATCCAGGCCGTCGTTTGGATGGAGATAGCGACGGAGGAAAGCGACAAGGCGAAGAGCTCTGCCTTCTCAAAGACGAGCCTCGCGCCAAGGGCCGATCGGCGCAGGGGCCAGAAGTCGAGCAGCAAAAGAACGAATGGGAGTGTGATCAGCATTGGCTTGGCCATCAGGCCGCACGCCATGGCGGCTGCCACCGCGACGCGCCCCCGAATCGACGGGGCTCGGACATACGCCGCGTAGGCCAGCAGGGACAGCATCCAAAAACAGGCGGATAGGACGTCCTTCCGCTCGGTGAGCCAGGCAACCGACTCGACATGCAGGGGGTGGGTGGCGAAAACCGCGGCGACCATGGCACTGCGCCACATGGCGGCGGTCAGGGACTGCAGAGCCAGAAAGAGGAGGATGGCCGACACGGTGTGCAGCAGCAGGTTGACCAGATGCGGGCCCATCGGACTCATCCCGAAGATCTCCACATCGATGAGCCGGGTGAGGACAGTCAATGGCGTCCAGTAGTCCGCATTGGGTGAGTCGAACAGGAGGTCGGCGGTGAAGGCCCAGCGCACCCCTTCCCAGGTGAGGCCCTGCGCTAAGTGGGGGTTGCTGGTAATGAAAATGTTGTCGTCATAATTCAGGAAGAGGCAGTGGCGGACGCCTTCATAGGACGCGAGCGCCAGGGCGGCCAGCCCAGCGCACAGAGCAAGACGGCCCTTCACCGGATGTTGAACTCAGGCCGCACCGCACCATCTCGCGACTCTGGAGGAAGACATGACGTCTGAAGTTACCACGCGCATAAATCGCTATACCCTGACCGGCTGGCGGCCTGCGGTGGCGTGCCTTTCCACTTTCGAAAACCGGCGGCGAGCACGAGCGCGGCCAGGGTTGCGGCGGAGACCCCGAGGCCAAGACGGAGGGGCCACGGCCTGTAGGTGAACTCAATCACGTGGCGCCCGGCGGGAACGACGACCGCGCGGAAGGCCACGTTCGCTCGAAGCACCGGCGCCCTCGATCCATCGACCGTCGCGATCCACCCCGCATCCCATCCGTCCACGAGAACGACGTAGCCCGAAGCGCCGAGGTCGGCTTCGATAATGACGTGATCGGGCTTGCGAAGAACCACGCGGCTCTCGCCGGTGAGGAAGGGCGACTCCAAAGCCGGCGCCCCCGGCTCGAGCACGACCGCTCGCCGCAGATCGAAGGCGGGATCGGTCAGGGTCTCGATCTCACGAGCGTCGTCCGCGATGATGGCGCGGCCTACCGCATAGGTTCGCGGAAGCGGCGCCGGTACGGCGAAGACGTGGATGGGCTTGGCGAAGAAGCCAGGGACCACGTCGAGAGGCGTCAAGTCTCGCCACCACGCCGCGGGTTCGAGGGCCAGGACGTTCCGGACCGCGCCAGCCTGGAGCAGTCGCAGGTGGGCCGGCGTGTCCTCTGCTTCGCGCAGATAGCGCTTCAGTTTCGTGAGCGAGGCCGCCTCCAGACCCAGCAGATCCCAGTCGTAACTACCGTCGATTCCGAAGCGCACGTTGGTCGGCGGATTCAGGTAGCTCTGCGCGCCGAGCATCATCCTCATGCCTTCGGGCATGGACCATCCCGGGGGCAGGGGGCCTGCTCGATAGACGTTGGCCATCGCTGGGTATTTGGCCCTTTTTTCGGGTGTCGCGACGCTGTAGTCGTAGACGTACACACGCCCGTCCGGGGCTGGCACGAGCTTGCCCAGCACTTCGGGTCGGTATTCGAAGAGCTCCCGAGGGGCGCTCGGATGGAAATCCGCATGGGCCAAGAGGAGATCCGCGATCACAAGCCCGGCCAACGCGCGGGCCGCGTGTTCGGGGCGTCGCCTGCAAACAAGTCCGAGACCAAGCGCCACCGCGGCGGTGAACGCACCCACTTTGAGTCGCGACATCGCGGGTGCGAGGAGCGCTTTGGAGGGCGACGCCTCCGCGCCGACCGCCAACAGCGAGCCCCATCGCTCGGCTCCCGCGCCAGCGGCATAGAGCGCGACTAACGCGCAGGCAACGAACGCGGCGAGCGGGACAACCACGGCCCTGCGCCATCGCGCCGCAAGCATGCTGTCCGCGCCGCGCCAGGCGTCCCACCCCATGGCTGCGAGAAGAGATCCTGCAAATGCTGCCATGAGCATCGCTTTTTGTGGGAAGCGAAAGATCCGGAGAGGTGGGAGGAGGAAGGTGATGGCATCGTAGGCGACCCAGTGGCGCCCGAGCGAGACGAGGATAGCGGTGAGTCCCAAGGCGAGCAGGAACCCGCGTCGTGGAACGTTGCGGGCCGCGAGAGCCGCACCGAGAAGGGCGAGCACCGGCACCCCGGCGTAGATCGAGCGCAGCCAGGGTTCACGCATTTCCAGGATCGAGGCCGCGAGCGAAGGCCCTAGCGGCAGCTCGTTCCACCGGAACCGTAGCGCCACCTCGAGGAGCCGCAGCGGATGGAGGGACCACACCGTGCGTTCCTCGGCCGAGAGGCCGAATCGCGCCGAACCCATGGCGGTGGTGAGAGTAGGAAGCCATTGGGCCGCGGAGAGGCCAAGTGCGACCAGAAGGGCCAGCAGTCCGGTCCAGACGAGCGATCGGTTGCGCGCTTGCCACAGGTCCGGCCAGTGAACGTGGTGGCCCAGGATGTAGGTCGCGAGCGCCAGGTCCGTCATGACGACCATGTCGGCCGAACCCGCCAGTATCTGTCCCGTCATAGCCGCGGCCCACCAGAACGTGGCACGGCGACCAACACGGTCAAGCGCCGCGTCGGCGGTCAGGAAGACCCATGGGATGAAGGCGGCGCCGACCATGTGATGAGGGAGGGAGGCGAGAGACAGGAACGGGCCCGAGGCCAGCCAGATGCAGGCGCCAAGCCCCGCGCCGATCGGCGAGATACCCCACCTGCGGGCCAGAAGGGCCAGACCCACCCCCGAGAAGAGGAAGTGGAGGACGACAGAGAAGGTATAGAACGTCCACGGCTGCATGATGAGGTTGAGCCAGGTGACCGGATACAGAATCCCCGCGCTGGGATCCGCCAGAAGCGCCTGACCGAAGCCCCGGGAATCGTCCCAGACTGGCCACGAGCCAGCGGCGATCGAGCGCACGAAGGCCTCGATCTGGGGATACAGCCACATGCCGATGTCGCGCTCGAAGAAGACTTGCCCCAGGACAACCGGCCCGTAGAAGAGCGCGACACAGATCGCGGTGAGGCCGACGAAGGTCCAGATCTCTTCTGAGCGGGGGCCGAGCCATTGCCGAATTGTGCGGCGGTCGACCATCTTGCTCCCCACCGGAATACGTGGCTCAGAACGTCACGCGATTGAATTTTGGCGCAGGGAGGAGCGTAAGCGAACCGAGCGCGGTTTGCCAGGCGCCGTTCAGAGCGATCCTGGGCTGCCGTCAGTGATCCCGAACAGCTCCATCTAAGCGGCGCTCGATGTCCTTGACCTTCGCTTCGGCGCCCCACGCGCGATAGCCGTCCGCTGCGGCGGCGAGGTGAGGACGCGCCTCCAGCTCTCGCCCGCGTTCGATCAGGTGTTCAGAGAGGAGTTCGGACGCGAGTGCGGCATCCTGGACGTAGCCATTCTCCCGGGCCGCCGCGATCGCTTGTTCGTAGCGGCGAATCGCCTTCCTTGTCCGACCCAGGGTCCGCAGCCACTCCGCGTCGACCAGAAGCGCCCGGTGTTCGAAGTTCTGCGGGCACGTCCTGGCCCAGCTCCGCAGTTTCCGCCGGACGAAGTAGACGCGCGTCATCGAAGCGATCTTCGATCCGACGCTCGCGCCCGCTGAGCGCGCGTGAAGCAGCCAGCCGAGGCAGGCGAAGTAGTGAGCGATCGAGAAATAGAAGGTGGCGGGCAGGCCGTAGGTGGTGACGGAGAGAAGATCGCTTCCGAAAGACGGACTCACCGGTCGTCTGAAGAAGCAGAGAAGGCGCGCTTTGTCGACGAGGCGGAAGCCGTTCTGGGCGTTGGATAACTTCGCGACCGCCGCCTCGTCCTCGATCATGAGTTCCTCGGGGAAGGGTTTGAGGTCCATCAACACCTCGACCGCCTGAAGGGTGGGCTGGTGCATGACCTCGGTCCCACGCTGTCCGGCCGCGCGAATCGTCTCGAGCGCGCCGGCGCAGATCGCGCGAACTTCCTTGAGCGGTTGTCCCGCCTCCAGACTCGCCTTGGCCCAACCCATGTGGCAGTAGCCGGTGAACTCGGCGTCTTCCACCCGCTCGCCCATGGTCACGCCGGCGCGGCACCACTCCACCGTTCGCGTCATCGGCTCACGCCAGTGGGCGAGGAACTGGCCCATCGCGTGGTGGAGTTTTGGAAGGAACGCGGCGCCGTCGGGAGCGTCCATGAGGCGCGTCGATAGTCTCGAGAAGCGCACCGCGGTCTGGTAGGCGCCCACCGCGCACAACGCGGTGGCGAACCACGCGAAGCGAAGGGCGTGGGTCGGCCCGCGGCCGTGCTTCAGGGTGAGGATGAAAGTGCGGCTGATCAGGATCGGCCAGAGGTAGGGCCGCGTGACGTAAGCGCCGCTGTTCATCGAGGTCATGATCCGGATGAGCCGGCTCGCGCGTTCGTCCGTCATCCGAGGGAGTGAAACCAAATCCTCGTCGGTGCGCCCGCGCAGCTTCCACATCACCTGGCCGATGTTCCAGATGATGTCGAAAACGGTGGGAGCGGACGGCAGGGGCATGTCGAGCCGGCCGCAGATCTCGAGGCCCGCCGCGATCGCTTTCGGGTATTCGTTCCGCGCGGTGTGGGCGAGGATCCGGGCCTCCCACCCCGGCGCTTCGTCGAGGACGCTCCGCGCGTTCTGGACAATGCGGTCCGCGGTGGCCAGCGCTTCGTCGATTCGCCCGAGGGGAATGAGAGTTGACGCGAGGGCATGCTCGATGGCGAGGGCTAAGCCGTAGTCGTGTTCGAAGGCCCGCTCGGGAAGCAGGGCCCGCGCCCTTTCGAGGTACTGAGCGCCCGAAGCGAAAGCGCCCGCGGCGTTGGTGGCGAGGGCGGCGCGGAGATGCAGCCGCGCCACCTCCGATCTTTCCCGGACGGCCTCAGGAGTATCGGAGGAGAGAAGCGGAAGGGCCTGATCGAAATGGCCCACGGTTTCGAAAAGCCTCTCGCCGCGCTCGCCCTGGTCGAGGGCCTGCGCGAAGGTCCTTGCCAGTTGAAGGTGCCATTTCGCCCGCGCGTCCTCGGCGAGGCTCGAATAGAGGGCCTCCCGCATCCGGTCGTGTGCGAGGTTGTACCGTTCCCGCTCACCCGCGACCGCGATCACCATCTGCTTTTCGGTCAGCACATGGAGGGCATCCTGAACCGCCAGCGCGCTCAGCGAGGCGACCCGTCGAAGCACCCCGGGTTCGGCCGGCCGGCCGCAGACCGCGAGCACATCGAGCAACTGCCGCTCCTCCGCGCTCACGCGGGCCGCGCGTTTCAAAAACGACGCCGAGGCATCGAAGCTGAGACCAAGTGCGTCGCTGGCTCCGGCCATCCCCTGGCCGCGAAGAATCGCGAGCTGTCCGCCTTCGAGAAGGTCGCGCAGAATCTCCTCGACGAAGAAGGGAAGCCCGCCGCTCGATTCGGCTACCCTGGCCGCGAGTCCTTCGGGCAGGTCGCTGAGGCCGAGCATCGACTTCAAGAGTTCGGCGACCTGCAGATCTTCGAGGGGTGAGAGCTCCACCAGCTTGAGCGATTCGCGGGAGGCCCCCGACTCCACCAGGCGTGCGAGCGGCCGGTCGCGGACATCGTCGAGCCGATAACTTCCGAGGAGACAAAGGCCGGTGGAAGCGCCCGTTTCGGACCGCAGGCGCAGGAGACAGGCGAGCAGGTCGATGGTTCCAGAACGCGCCCACTGCAGGTCATTCACGTAGGCGACGTAGGGCACGATGCGCCCAAGTTCCGCGAGGAACTCGGCCACCGACTCGATCATGCGCCGCCGCTCGGCATCCGCGTTTTCGAGAGGAGGTGTGGGCGTGATGCCGCCTTCGAGGGTGAGCGAGGGGACAAGCTTCACCATCTCCCGAGCATGCCGGCTCAGAAGTGCGTGGTTCGCCTGCGATCTCGCGAGACCTGCTGCCTGAAGGACGAGGTTCGCCACCGCGCCGAACTCCGAGAGGTCGCGTTCGAAGCAGTCGGCCTCGAGGAAGGGCACACCCTGGAGCTGGACCGTCTGCCGGATCTCCCGCATCAGACGCGATTTGCCCATGCCGCTCTTCCCGGCCACGAAGAGACCGCCCTGGACGCCTTGCGCGAGGCCGGCCTCTATGAATTTCCGGACGTCCGCCAGCTCACGACGGCGTCCCACGAACTGGCTGGAGAAGAGGTAACTTTCCTTCGTGTCCTGGGTCTCGAGTTCGTAAGCCAGTCCGCCCGCGCGGTTGAGATCGTCGAGCAATTCGCCCGCGGTCTGGTGCCGTTCGTCCGGGTCGATCGCGCACAGCCGCTCGATCACGTCGCGTAGCCAGGCCGGCACGGTCTCCTGCTCGCGCGGCCCGAAGCGCACGCGTTCCGTCGTCTTCTTCCGCAGCAGCCACTGCATGCCCTGAGTGGTGTCGTAGGGAACTTCGCCGGACAAGAGCTGGTACGCCATGACGCCAAGGCTGTAGAGGTCCGAGCGATGGTCGGCCTTCCTGCGTTGGGCGATCTCGGGGGCGAGGTACTGCGGCGTGCCCATCACCTGTCCCGTCGCGCCACGCAGTCCGGCAAGGCCGAAGTCGAGGACCTTCACCTGGCGGCCCAGTCGGCTCGGGGTCACCATGATGTTGCTGGGCTTGAGGTCGAAGTGAACCACGCTGCGTTTGTGGAGGTAGTCGAGCGCGCGGATCACGGGAGCGAGGAGGTCCACCACTTCCCGCCAGGGCAGGATCGGAGCGGTTGGAGTCGGAGTGAGTTGTTCGGGCTCCCTGCTCTGTCCATCGAGGGTGGCGGCATCCTCGGCGCCGGGATGCCGTAGCGCCTGGGAGAGCGTTGATCCCGGGAGCAGTTCCATCGTGAAGAAGAACGCGTCGAGGCCGGCCACCATCTCGAAGTCGTAGACGCGGGCGACGTTTGGGTGGCGCAGGGACGCCATGGTTCGGAATTCAGCGCGGAACAGGTCGACGCTCACCGTGACGTGCTGGAGGAAGAGCTTGAGTGCCGTGGGCCGGCCCGGAAAGAGCTGATCGTCGACCCGGTAAACCGCGCCCATGCCACCGTGGCCGAGAAGGCGGTCGATCCGGTACCGGCCGTTGATGACGACTCCGGCCGGAATCGAAGCGGCGCGCTCGGCCGCCTCGTCTTCGGGAGGGGTGTCAGCGCCCGGCTGACGAGTCAGGGTCAGCGAACTGAGATCGAACGGATCGCGCGCGGTGGTGTGCGGAGTGGGCGGAGCTTCCGCGGGTGTCTGATTCACCACGGCCTGGCGCATGGCCGGAGCTTCGTTTGAATACGCGGGCCGGTCAAGTGAGGGTCTGCGCTCTTCGACAGCCAATCTGTCGGCCGGCGCGTTGACTCGGGAGACGGCGCGTGTGAACGTAGCGCGCACGGTTGGCCCTCTCACACCTCAGGAGTTCCTCATGATTCGACTCTTCTCCCGCGCGAGCCTTCTCGCGATCCCCCTCGCCGTCTGTCTCGCCCAGCCGGTTCTGGCCCAGAAGGCGGCCCAGAAAATCGACGAGGAGTACACCAAGCTCATCAAGCAGCACCTCCAGGATCCGCGGATCACCACCGAACTCGTGGACCATCTGCCCGCGTCCAGCACGGTCCCGACACCGCTCAAGCACTTCGGCCACATCATCGGCCAGCCCGGCGAGATCGAGTACACGAAAGACCTTTACGCTTACTATCAGGCCCTCGCCAAGGCCGCTCCCGGCCGCGCGAAATTCTGGACCATCGGCAAGTCGGAGGAAGGCCGGGACATCGTGATGCTGGCGATCGCGGACGAAGCGACGCTTAAAGCCCTCGATACCCACAAGGCGAACCTCGCCGCCCTCACCGATCCGCGCAAGACCACCGAGGCACAGGCCCAGCAGATCATCAAGACCGGTAAGCCCATCTACTGGCTCACCTCCGGCCTCCACTCCACCGAGACCGGCGGGCCC
>CAZBTT010000072.1:0-13913 GCA_964494295.1 uncultured Acidobacteriota bacterium | reverse complement strand
GCTCGTGGCCCTGATCGCGGAGCGCGTGACCGAGCCCGACTGCACCAACGGCTTGCTTCTGGATGGCTTCCCGCGCACCGTCAACCAGGCCGAGGCCCTCGACAAACTGGTGATCTCCCGCGGCATGGAACTCGTGGTCATGAATTTCGACGTGCCCCGCGCGGTGCTCCTGCGCAGGCTCTCGGGCCGCCGTTGGTGCCCGAATTGCCAGGCCACGTTCCACCTCGAGACTTCGCCCTCCAAGAAGGAAGGCATCTGCGACCAGTGCGGCTCGAAGCTCATCCAGCGCGCCGACGACCGCGAGAACGTGGTGGCGAAGCGCCTCGAGGCCTATGAGGCCCAGACGGTTCCGGTCATCCAGCACTACGAGAAGCGGGTCCCAGTCCACCGCGTCGACGGCTATCGCGATGTCGACGAAGTGTTCGCAGAGATCGAGCAGTATCTGAAGGGAGCGGCGTGATGACCACGCTGCGCTCCTTCGCCGAGATGGAAACCATGCACCGCGCGTGCAGCATCGTGGTGGAGACCCTCGAAATCCTGGCCGAGAACACCAAACCCGGCGTGACCACGAAGGACCTCGACCTTCTCGCCGCCGAGAACCTCAAGAAGCGCGGGGCGAAGTCGGCCTTCCTCGGCTACCACGGATTTCCGGCGACCTTGTGCGCCTCGGTCAACGACGAGGTCGTCCACGGCATCCCCGGCAAGCGGATCCTGAACGAGGGCGACATCATCGGCCTCGACTTCGGCGCGATCGTAGACGGCTACTACGGTGACGCCGCGCGCACGGTGGCGGTGGGGAGGGTCTCCGCCGAGGCCGAGCGCCTCATGAAGGTGACCAAAGAGTCTCTCGAGCACGCCATCGAAACCGCCCATCCCGGGAAACGTCTGGGCGATCTGGGCCACGCGGTCGAGAGCCACGCGGTCCGGCACGGCTATACCGTGGTTCGCGAACTCTCCGGCCACGGCATCGGGCGCAAACTGCACGAGGATCCCCAGGTTCCAAACTACGGTCCTCCGGGCAAGCGCGAACGGTTGCAGGCCGGCATGTGCCTCGCCATCGAGCCCATGGTCAACGCCGGAGCGGCGCCCACGAAGACCCTGGGGGACAACTGGACCGTGGTTACCGCGGACGGATCGCTTTCTGCGCACTACGAGCTTACAATTGCGGTGACGGAACACGGTCCGTGGGTGTTGTCGGAGCCGTATCCCTTCGCGAACAGCGTGCGTCATGCGTAGTCGGTATGGCCAAGAGCGAGCGAATTGAGATGACAGCACGGGTTATGGAAGTACTGCCGTCCTCCCTGTTCAGGGTCGAAACCCTTGGAGAGAGCGGCAAGGTCCGTCAGGTGACCGCCCATTGCGCCGCTTCGGACGCCTTGCGCGTCAGGCCGGGCGATGTCGTGGTTGTTGAGTTTTCACCGTTTGACCTTTCGCGTGGCCGCATCGTTCGATGCGTCTAGAGCAGAAGATCAGCGAGAGATATTAGGAAACGGAGTTTCAAGAAGTGAAGGTCCGATCATCGGTCAAGAAAATTTGCGTCAAGTGCCGCGTCATCAAGCGGCAGGGCGTCGTCCGCGTCATCTGCGCAAACACCAAGCATAAGCAGCGGCAGGGGTAGAGAATGGCTCGCATCGCAGGCGTAGATCTCCCTCGAACCAAACGGGTCGAGACAGGTCTCCAGTACATTTACGGCATCGGTCCACACCGGTCCAGCAAGATCCTCGCCGAGGTGAAGATCGATCCGAACGTCCGGGTCAAGGATCTCTCCGAAGAAGAGGTGAGCCGGATCGCCAAGGCGATCGAGGCTCAGGGCGCGGTGGAAGGCGATCTGCGCAAGCAGGTCTCGCTCGACATCAAGCGCCTGATCGAGATCGGCTCGCACCGAGGCTCCCGGCATCGCCGGAATCTCCCGGTCCGCGGTCAGCGGACGAAGACCAACGCGCGCACCCGCAAGGGGCCCCGCAAGGGCGCGCGCACGGTCAAGAAGTGACGCCGCACCCAACTCACCAGGACTAGAACAGCATGGCAGCCCCAACCACCACGACCCCGGCGAAAGCCGAAACCGGCAAGAAGACGCGCAAGGAACGCAAGCACGTGCCCCACGGCACGGTGAGCATCCAGGCGTCCTTCAACAACACCAAGATCACCATCACCGACGCCGCCGGCAACGTGATCGCGTGGTCGAGCTCGGGGAGCCTCGGCTTCAAGGGCTCGCGCAAGGGCACGCCGTTCGCGGCCCAGCAGGCCGCCACCACCGCGGCCACCAACGCGAAGGATCACGGCCTCAAGTCCGTCGATGTTCGCATCCAGGGCCCGGGCAGCGGTCGCGAATCGGCGATCCGCGCGTTCACCGCGGTGGGCGTCGAAGTGAAGTCGATCCGCGACATCACGCCCATCCCCCACAACGGCTGCCGTCCGCCCAAGCGCCGTCGCGTCTAGACCCCTCTAAGGCAAGCACACACACATGGCTCGATATATTGGACCCACCGGGAAACTCTCCCGCCGCGAAGGGATCAACCTCTTCCTCAAAGGCCGCCGCGATACATCCGGCAAGGCGGCGATCGAAAAGCGCAACTATCCGCCCGGCCAGCATGGCAGAAACGCCAAGCCGAAGACCCAGGGCTACGGCCTGCAGATGCGCGAGAAGCAGAAGGTCAAGCGCATCTACGGTGTCCTGGAGCGCCAGTTCCGCCGCACCTTCGACCGCGCCTCCCAGCAGAAGGGTGTGGTGGGCGAAACCCTCCTGATCCTCCTCGAGCGCCGTCTCGATTCCGCGGTTTTCCGCATGGGCTTTGCAGCTTCGCGCTCCCAGGCCCGTCAGCTCGTCGGCCACGGCCACGTCCGGGTCAACGGCAAGCGGGTCGACATCGCGTCCTATGAACTGAGCCTCAACGACGAGATCTCACTTTCGGAGCGCGCCGCCAACCTCAAGTTCGTGGCCGAAGCCATCGAAGATGCGAAGGGCCGCACCGCTCCTCGCTGGATCGAGCTCGACCCCGCGGCCCGCAAGGGCAAGGTGAAGGCCATGCCGTCGCGCGACGACGTGAACTTCCCGATTCAAGAGCAGCTCATCGTCGAGCTTTACTCGAAGTAAGGCCGGACAAAGGTCCGGGGCGCCTTGTCCCGGGCCGGTCGCGCCTTCGCCATAATTTTTTCGTTTCACCCCTTTACATCCAGCAACCAGTACCGACTTAAGGAAACAAAACCACGATGCTTTGGAAAGGCTTTCAGCGCCCCCGTCACCTCGAGATGGACGACGAGGTTTCGAACGACACCTACGGCCGCTTCTTCGCGCAGCCCTTCGAGCGCGGTTTTGGAACCACGGTCGGAAACGCCATGCGCCGCGTCCTGCTCTCGAGCATCGAGGGCGCCGCGGTCACCGCGATCCGCATCGAAGGCGTGCTCCATGAGTTCTCGCCCATCCCCGGGGCCACCGAGGACGCGACCGATCTCATCTTGAACCTCAAGAAGCTCTCGCTTCGTCTCAACGTCGATCATCCCAAGACGATCTACCTCAAGACTTCCGAAGCGGGCGAGATCCGGGCCAAGCACATCACTCCCGACGCGGATGTCGACATCCTCGACCCCGAGGCCTACATCGCGACCCTGTCCGCGGGTTCGTCCCTGAACATCGAGATGGTGGTGAAGCCCGGCCGCGGCTATATCCCGGCCGAGAAGAACTTCGACGAGTCGCTCTCGATCGGCTGGATTCCCATCGACTCCGTGCATTCGCCGGTTCGCAAGGTCAACTACTTCGTGGAAGCGGCCCGCGTCGGCCAGGCCACCGACTACGAAAAGCTCACCCTCGAAATCTGGACCAACGGCGTCACCACCCCGCGCGATGCCGTGGGCCTCGCCGCCCGTCTCATCCGCGAGCACATGCTGATGTTCCTCAACCTGCCCGAGCAGGCGGAATCGCTGCCCCAGGCGGCCTCCGAGGCGGCTCCCCTTCCGGTCGGCGACACCGATCGCGAGGCGCTGCGCGAGAAACTCGGACGCAAGATCGACGATCTCGAGCTGCCCGTCCGCGCCTACAACTGCCTCACCCAGATCAACGTCAAGACCGTGGGCGAGCTGGTGGTGCGCACCGAGAGCGAGTTGCTCCGGATCAACAAGTTCGGCCAGAAGTCGCTCAACGAGACCAAGGATCAGCTGCGCAAGTGGGGACTTTCCCTCGGCATGCGTCTGCAGCCCGATCTTCTCCGGCGCGACTAACTACAAGATGAGATTGCCGACCGCTCCCAGGCGAGCGGCGGCAATGACAGAACCAAGGATTCAATAGATCATGAGACACCGAGCCGCCGGACGAAAGCTGGGACGCACCACGTCCCATCGGATCGCCTTGCTTCGCAATCTCGCCACCGCGCTGCTTCGTGAGGAGCGCATCGAGACCACCCTTCCCAAGGCCAAGGAACTCCGTCCCTTCGCCGAGAAGATCATCACCCTCGCCAAGCGCGAGGGCACGGCGGCCCAGCGCGTGCACGCGCGCCGCCTGGCCGCGCGCGACATCCACGATCCCATCGTGGTGAAGAAGCTGTTCGACGTCATCGGGTCGAGGTTCCAGACCCGGAACGGCGGCTACACCCGCATCGTCAAGCTCGGCCACCGCGCCGGCGACAATGCGGATGTGGCTCTGATCGAACTGGTGGGTTACGAGTACAAGGCCAAGGAGAAGGCGCCCAAGACCGACAAGGCCGCGGCCACGCCTGCTCCTGCCGCCCCCGCCACCAAGTAACAAGTCATCGACGCAAAGAGCACGGGCGGCCCAACAGGCCGCCCGTTTTGTTTTGGCCGCGGATTTTGTCGGCTTACGGAACGCGCTCGACCTTCGCCATCGATCGGTCGGCGCCGTACTTGAACGTCGCGATCAGGTTCAGGCGGTCGATCGCGGTGCGCCGGAAGAGCCAGGTCTGAACCGCCTGCTCAGCCGTGGCCTTGAGGAGGTCGGGGCCTTCCGCGGAGTGAACCGTGGTCTTTCCCGCGAGGTCCACGGAGAAGCGCACGACGACCTCGCCGCCCACGTTCCCAAGACGCGCCATCGGCGGCCAGACCGGCCTTCGGCCGCGAACGAGTTCGGGGATGTTCTCCCCAAGCACGACATCGGCGACCGCGGACATGCCCTCCTCCTTCGCCGGGGGGTCGGGACGTGCGGTGAGCACCTCCGTTTCGACGGGCGGCGCAGACGGAGCCGGTGCGACGGGATGGGCCTGGAGAGGTTCGGGGGCGACGGCGGCCGGGGCGGAGGCGCCTGCGGGCGGCGCGGTGCTGGAGCCCGGGGAAGGACTGGTCGAAAGCGACGCTGCGGACTTCAGATCGCCCGCGGAGAGAGTCAACGCTGCGGGCGGACCCGGCTTCCACTCGGCCCGGACCGTGAATGAGGGAGGAGTCGCTCCCTCGGACACCACGAACCGCCACGAACGCACGGCGCGGAGCAGCGCCTCGCTGATGACCGGGTCGCCTTCGAGCGCCGCGGCCTCGCGGACCTCGCCCTGCGACCCAAGGGTCACGGCAACCGCCGCGTTGCCTGGTGTGGTCAGGCTCGCCGGAATCGGGGGTGAACCGCCGCTCTTGAGTTCAGGCACGCCCGGGGCGCGCTGAAGTTCGGGGAGTCTCAGGGCGAACGTGATGTGCTGCGCGAGGACGACTTTGACCGGCTTCCCCGAGACTTTTGTCGGCTCGTACTCCCACAGATTCACCGCGGCCAGAGCAGCCTCGTCGAGGCCGGGGATCGAACGCGTGACCCGGGCGTTCGCCACGCGGCCGTCTTCACCGATCAGCACCTCCATGATCACGATGCCACGAATACCCTGGGCCGCCGCGTCAAGGGGATATTCGGGCGCCACATACTTCCGGCGGCTCGGCACGGGGACATCCTGGCCCGCGCGCAACGCGCCCTGAGCCTCGGCGATCGCGGGGGTGGGCGAGGGCGCTGCCTCCTGCGCGCGCGCGGCGGGCGGAAGGGCGACAAGGGCGACCGCCGCGGCCGTTGAAGCGAAACCTCGCAGGAGCTTTTCTCTCATCCGCTAATCCTCTTCCTTCGCTGGGGCGCCGGGCCGGTGGGCCCGGATTTCCGCGGCCACTTTCTCGAGAAGGTGGCCCGGCACCTCATCGTACCGGATCAACTCCATATGGAAGGAACCGCGGCCGCCGGTGAGGGAGGTGAGGTCCTGATCGAAGGTCTCCATCTCGGCCAACGGGACCTCGGCGCGGATCTTCTGCACATCGCGAAACGGCTCCATCCCCTGGGGCCGGCCTCGGCGGCTCGAGAGGTCGCCCATCACGGAGCCCGCGAACTCTTCGGGCACCGTCACCTCGACGGACATCATGGGCTCGAGCAGGGTCGGCTTGCAGCGGGCCACCGTGTCCTTGAACGCGAGCGAGCCCGCGATCTTGAACGCCATTTCCGATGAATCGACGTCGTGATACTGGCCGTCCGTGACCTCGACCTCGAAGTCCACCATCGGGCAGCCGGCGATGACCCCGCGTTTTCGGCTCTCCTGGATGCCCTTTTCGATGGCGGGAAGGAAGTTCCTCGGGATCGAGCCGCCGAACGTTCCGTTGATGAACTTGAAGTCCTCGCCGCGGGCCAGCGGACGCATGGTGATCTTGCAGTCCGCGAACTGGCCGTGCCCGCCGGTCTGCTTCTTGTGGCGCCCGTGACCGTCGGCCGCGGCCTTGATGGTCTCGCGGTAGGGGATGGTGGGACGCTTCAAGTTGACCTCGACCTTGTAGCGTTTCGCGAGCTTCGACACCACGGTCTCGATGTGGAGCTGGCCGAGGCCGCGAAGCAGCAGTTCGTGGGTCTCGGTGGCGTGCTCGAGTTTCAGCACCGGATCTTCCTCGATCAGGCGGTTGAGCGCCGGTCCGATCTTGTCGTCGTCGCCCCGCGTTTTCGGGGTGATCGCGAACGTGGTGAGCGTCTCCGGCCATTCAAACGGCGCGAAGGCGATGGGCCGGGCCTTGTCCGAAAGCGTGTCCCCGGTATGCGCCTCCTTGAGCTTCGAGAGCACGCCGATGTCTCCCGCGATCAGCTCATTGGCGGGGGCGAGGGTCTTACCCACGACGTGGGACAAGGCCCCAACGCGCTCCTGAACGTCGCGTTCCGCGACCGTGATGATGAGGTCGTGATTGAACCGGCCCGAGATCACGCGCACGAACGACAACTTGCCGGCATGGGGATCGGAGATCGTCTTGAACACGATGGCCGCCGCCGGGGCGTTCACGGAGCAGGGCCTCACTTCGCTCGCCCAGGCCCCGTGTCCTTTGACGTCCGGCCGATCGGTGGGGCTCGGCAGGTAGGCGACGATCGCATTGAGGAGCTGGGCGGCGCCGATGTTCTTGAGCGAGGAGAAGGGAATCACCGGGAAGATCTGGCCCTTGAAGGCGGCCCGTCGCAGCCCCTCGGCCAGAGTCTCGGGACTGAGCGTGCCTTTGTCGAAGAACTCGGTCATGAGCGCTTCGTCGGTTTCCGCCACCACCTCGATGAGTTCCTGGCGGAAGCGGGCCGTGGCCTCGGCGAGATCCGCGGGCATGGTGACTTCGCTGAACGAGCCGCTTTCGTCGTCCTTGAACTTGTAGGCCTTCGAGGCGACGATGTCGACCACGCCGCTGAACGCAGCGCCCTCGCCTAGCGGAAACTCGATCGGGGTGACGGTGCGGCCGAAGGCCTGGCGCAGCGCTTCGACGGTATGGCCGTAGGACGCGTGCTCGCGGTCCATCCGGTTCACCACGAAAACGCGGGGGAGTTCCATGTCCTCGGCCGCGTGGAACAGACGATGGGTCTGGACCTCGGGCCCGGCCACGGCGTCCACCACCTCGATCGCGGCGTCGGCGGCGCGCAGGGCGGAGAGAGCTTCGCCCACGAAGTTGGCGTAACCGGGCGTGTCGATGAGGTTGATCCTCGTGTTCGCCCAGTCGCCGCTCGCCACCGAGGTCTGGATCGAGATCTTCCGCTCGATCTCTTCGGGATCGAAGTCGGTGGCCGCGGTGCCGTCCGACACGTGGCCCAGTCGCGGGGTGACCCCCATGGTGTAGAGGGCATCGGCCACGATCGATGTCTTCCCGCAGCCTCCGTGCCCGACGAATGCGACGTTTCGGATCTGGGCGCTCTCGAAAGTCTTCATGAGACCTCCACCTGGGGCCGGGCGGCTGGCAAGCCCGGGGATTGTGCCGATGCTCAACGACCAGCCAGCGACATCTTAGCGAAGCGGTCAAGGGCCGCCTGATGCATTTGGCCGAGGGCTTAGATGAATCGCGGAGACGCCCTAAGATTGAGGCTCATGTGGTTCTCCGAGAAGGCGCTCGTCTTTATCGACACGGGCAGCGCCGCCCTCGCGGTGTACAAGGAAACGTTCTCGGGCCGGCGCCTTCTGCGATTCGCCTCCGAGCGTTTCGGCTCTGGCGCCCGGAGCGGCGCCCTTTTCAAGGATGTGCTCGAGGACTCGCGGGAGGCGATCGCGAAATTGGCGCGCGACCTCGCGGCCCCGATGCGCGGGGCCTGCCTTCTTCTCCCCATTGGCGTTCCCTTCCCCTCGATCATCGAGGCGGCGGAGCTCAAGAAAGGGGGGGCGGGAGGCGTTCTTGAGGAGGATCTCGTGGCCTTTCGCATGGCTCCGCTGCTGCCCTTCCCGGTGAGCCAGGCGGTTGTCCGCAGCGAGTCTGGCCCGGGCCTTGGGCCGGGCGTGGTGCTGGCGCAGGCCATTTTGAAGTCGGTCGTGGCGGAGAGCGAAAAAGTGATGGGGGATCTGGGCTTCAGGGAGCCCGAGGTGAGTTCGGCCCTCTCGGCCGCGCTGCGTGGCCTGCCGAAACACCAAGGGATCGTCGACCTCATCTTCGGCGACTCCGCCTGCGCCATCGCGGTGCGCGACGAACGGGGAGGGGTTGAGGCGATCCACCTGAGACTTCTTGTCGAGGGCGATGACCGCGCGCAGCGCTCGATCGACGAGGCCTTCCGCGCGACCCGCGTGGTCCGCGAGATCCGCGTGATGGGCGAGGACGATGCGGCCCTGCGAGCCCGCGCGGGTGAGGCGCTCGTGCGCCCGGCGTTCAGCCAAGGCGCTATCGCCGGTCTGGGGGACCCGCAGAGGTTTCCGTTTCTCTCGGTCTTCCAGCCCGCGGCGTCGATATGAGTCTCGGTCTTCCCCGGTTCGGCGCGCACCCAAGGCGCGTCTCCCACCCTGCGCTCGGCGTGGTTCGTACCCTCGGTCTTGTGGCCCTCGCTTACGTCCTCTTGATCGGCGCCCTCGAAGGAAGGGCGGCGTTTCTCGCCAATCGCGCTCTCGAAAAATCGCGATCGGAGGTCGCGCGGGCGCGGGGCGAGGCCGAACAACTCGACCGGAGCATCCGGAAGGCCCCCGACGCGCTGATCGCCACGGCGAGCGTCGAATCCTCGCCGCAGAGAGTTTTCAAAGATCTCAACTCGGTTCTTCCGGCCGGGGTGTCGCTCGTGGGCTTCAAGGTCGAGTACGTCGACGATGCGTCCGCGCGTCTCGACTTCAGTGTGGTGGCGGCGACACCCGCGGCCTACGATCGTTTCCTGGCCAATCTTTCGGCGTCGCCTCTCTTCCGCGGCATCAAGCCCGGATCGGAAAGCCGGCCGGGGCTCGTGCGGGCTACCGTGAGCGCGGTCCACCGGCCCGCGGCAGGGGCTCAATGAGGAGAGGCGCTCTGCGGCCGGAAGGAATCGCGGCCCTGCCGTGGCTCGCGGCGGGCGTGTTGTGGTTTGGCCTCATCGCGCCGATGCGCGCCGATCAGGAAACCCTCCTTGGTGAGCAGGGCCGGATCCGACGCGACCGGGTGAAGTCCGATCGCCTGATGCGCGAAACGAAGACCCTTGGCGCCCGCGCCGCCGCGGCCCTTGGTTCGGCGTGTCGTGCGTCCACCGATCCGGCCATGCTGCGACAAAGAGTGGTGGCCGCTACGGCCGGGCTCGACCTTTCGCCCTTCGCGCTCTCGGTGACGGGCGGACCCGCGGGCGGCGCGTTGATCGAGGCGGAGGGTCCGCGCTCCGACGTGCAGGAACTTCTGCGAAGACTGGGCGACCCCTCACGGGGCGGCTTCCTCCGCACGGTTACGGTCCGCCAGAAGGGTTCCCGGTGGAACGCCTCGGTGGCCACGGGGTTCGTAGGTCCGGCTCCTGCAGGTCTGTTGCCCCCGATTCCGGCGTGTGGCGCCTCCCCCGATGTCCCACCGTCTGAGATCCCGCTTGAATCTCCCGGCGCATCGCCTGCGTTGCCGGAGGACGTTCGCGCCGCGCGCCCTTCCCCCCCGATCCCTATACTGCCCCCCGTCTTCGTTCCCGCCCCCGAGCCCTCGGCCCCATTCACGCTCGTGGCCTTCCTTCATTCGGACGGGAAGAGCCGCGTTTCGCTCCGCGCGGGCTCAGAGGTCCGCATCGTCGCCGCGGGCGATCGGATCCTGGGCTGGACCTGCGTGTCGATCGATCGCGATGAAGGTGCGGTGTTCACGTCGCCTGAAGGCGAGCGGATCGTGCTTCAGGCGACTGGAGGAGCAGGACGTTGACCGGGAGTCGCTCGGCGTGTAGCGTTCGCTCACGACGGCGGCTCGGGCGATCCGACTTCAGGAGGTAGGACGCCCGGGGTTCGCAGTCCTTGAAGCGAGGCCCCATTGGAGACCAAAGAGCGATACGGTCGGTTTGTCCTGCAGTCCGAGGACGCCAGGACCAGCGCGGGATCGTTCTTTCGAGCTGTTCAACTGGGGAGCGGCGGTTACGAGCGTCACGTGACCCTGTTCCGAACCGAGCTTCTCATCCCGGAAACCGCCCAGGGCGTGGCGGACGGGCTCAAGGCCGGTCTTCAGGTTCAACACGCGCAGGTGGCGCGCGGACTCGAGGCCGGTCGCATCGACAAGACCGCCTTCGTCGCCGTGGAAATGTTCGAGGGCCGCTCCGTCGGGGCGCTCCTGGAGCGCTCGCAAAGCGAAGGGCATCCCTTCGCGGCGGACCACGCGCTTCTGATTGCCAGCAAGACGGCGGCGGCTCTCGAGGCCGCCCAGGCTCGAAAACAGATCCATGGTTTCCTCGTTCCTGAGTTCATTCACGTCTCTCACGACGGCGAAGTGAGCGTGCGGGCCTTCGGCCTGCCGCCGCGGCTCCTTCGTCAGGCCAATTCCATCGGCGTGCGCGAGGCGGGGTTCCTCGCTCCGGAGACGGAGGGAACAGCGCCTCTCGACATTCGCGCCGACATCTTCAGCCTCGGCGCACAACTCCTCGAGATGCTCACGGGTTCGCCGCTCGCAAGGACCGGGCCCACCGCGGCCGCCATCGAAGCCGCGCGTATCCCGTCGCCGGGGAGCGACGGAATGCCTATCCCAAAGGCTCTCGCGACTCTGCTCCAGCAGTCTCTGGCCGAGGATCCGGCCCGCCGCTTCAAGGACGCCGCCGCCTTCAAGAAAGCCGTGGATACGTTGCTGTTCTCCGGCGACTATTCGCCGACCACGTTCAACCTCGCCTTCTTCATGCACACGCTCTTCCGCGACGAGGGCGACGGCGATGCCGCCCGCATCAAGGCGGAGAAGAGCGCCGACTACCGGCCTTACCTCGCGGCCGCCACAGCCCCCCCGGCCGCGGTCTCTCCTTCGGGATTGACTCATGAGCCGCCTCCCGCGCCCAAGCCCCTCGACACACTGCGCATGGAAGCGGTGAAGCCCGAGGTCTTCCGGGCCGAGGCCGCGAAGTTCGAGCCCCTCAAGACCGAGTCCTCCCGAAGTGGCAGGGTGCAGACTCCGGCCCACGCGCATCCTCCCTCGTCACCGGCCTCGAGCCCGGCCGACGAACCCATCTTCCAGACGATCGCGGCGGACAAGAAGTCCTTCCCCCTGGCCCCGGTCGTGATCGGGATCCTGGCCGTCCTCGGGGTGGGCGGTTACATGCTCACCCGACCGGGCGCGCCTGCTCCCGTCGCACCGGCGCCCGCGCCCACCCTCAATGCCGCGGAGGTCGCGGCCCTGGCCCGGGTCAAGGAACTCGAATCGCGCCTGGCCACCCTCGAAGCGGAGAAGGTCGCGGCCGAACAAAAAGCCGCCGAAGAAGCCACAAAGAAAGTCGAGGCCCAGGCCAAGGCCCGCGGGAAGGCCGTCGATCCCGCGGAGCTTCAGCGCGCGCAGGATGAGGCCCGGAAAAAAGCGCAGGCCGAGCAGGCGGCGCTCGTGGCTGCCGAACGACAGAAGATCGAGGACGAGCGTCGGCTGGCGGAGGAAGCACGGGCCGCCGAAACCGCCCGCGCCGCAGCCGAAGCAGCGCGCCTCGCCGAGGCCACGCCCGCCCCGCCCACGCCCACCCCCGTCGTGGCAGTGGCGACTCCTCAACCTTCGGCCCCTCTTCCTGCCCCTGGTGCTCCTGCGACCCCTGCGGCCGCGCCCGCGACTTCGTCGCCGGCAGCGCCGGCCTCCGCGGCTTCCGTCCTTCTCGATATCTCCGATCCCAACGTCACCCCGCCCTCGCTGATTTCGCAGCCCAGGATCGAGTATCCGCCCATTGCCCGGGCGCAGAGGATCACCGGCTCCGTCGTCGTCTCCGCGCTGATCGACGAGCAGGGCAACGTGGCCGAGTCCCGACTGATCCGGGGCGCCTCCCCGAACTCAGGGCTCAACCAGGTCGCCCTCGAAAACGTCAAGAGGCGGAAGTACAAACCCGCCCAGATGAACGGCAAGCCGGGCCGCGCGTGGATTGCCATTCAAATCGACTTCAAGCTCTAAGCTAGAGGGGCGCCCGAGCGCACCGCCTTTGGGTCCCGAGTTCGGATCGGGATCCTTTCCCAGTCGATAGAGGTCTCATGATCACCACCGCTCTGCTCGCATTCACCATCCTCCAGGGGGCTTCACCCATCGTGCCCAGAACCTCGGCCCGCGCGGCCGCCGATCCCTTTCTGACCCGTGCCCGCGCCATCCTCAAGGCCTCGCCGCTCATCGACGGCCACAATGACGCGCCGTGGGCCATACGCGAATGGAAGGAAAAGCCGTTCGACGTGGAGTCCTACGATCTGCGCAAGGGCGCTCCCGCGCCGGGTCAGACCGACCTGCCCCGCCTCGCGCAGGGCATGGTGGGAGGCCAGTTCTGGTCGGTCTACATCCCCGGCGACGACGAGACGAAGAAGCTCGGGTACGCGAGGGTTCAACTCGAGCAGATCGAAATCGCCCGGCGCATGATCCAGAAGTATCCCGATCGTTTCGAACTCGCGGTGAACGCGGCTCAGGTGAAGCCGCTCTTCCGCAAGGGGAAGATCGCTTCGATGCTCGGGATGGAGGGCGGGCACGGGATCGAGAACTCCCTCGGGGCGTTGCGCGCCTACCATGCTCTCGGCGTTCGTTACATGACGCTCACCCACAACGTGACTCTCGACTGGGCGGACGCGGCCGGGGACACGGCGAAGCATGGCGGCCTCACGAAGTTCGGCGAAGAGGTCGTTCGCGAGATGAACCGCCTGGGCATGATGGTCGACTTGTCCCATGCCTCGCCGGAGACGATGGAGGACGCGATCCGGGTGAGCGCTTCGCCCGTGATCTTTTCCCACAGTTCCGCGCGCGCGTTGTGCGACGTGCCCCGCAACGTGCCCGACGCGGTTTTGCGGCAGGTGGCGTCGAACGGGGGCGTGGTGATGGTCACGTTCGTCCCCGGTTTCATCTCCCAGGAGGTCGCGACGAAGGGGCGTGAGCGACGGGACAGGCTCAAAGTGAAGCTCGAAGGCGTCACGGATGAGGGCGAGAAGAAGAGGATCGCCGACGAGGTCGCGGCGCAGTTCAAGGCGAAGAACGCGACCCTCGCCCAGGTCGCCGACCACGCCGGCCACATTCGCCGCATCGCCGGCATCGACCACGTGGGACTGGGCGGCGACTACGACGGCACCGACCAACTCCCGGACGGACTCGAAGACGTGTCTAAGTATCCGGCCCTCGTC
>CAZBTT010000071.1:0-13933 GCA_964494295.1 uncultured Acidobacteriota bacterium | reverse complement strand
ACAGGGTGGCGGGCCTTGTTGCACTCGCCACTAGGGCCCGGGCCGATCCTCGGGACGATCTCGTACTTTCCGATCCGTCCCGGATGAGCCGAACGCGTGGCGCCCTCAACAGCCATAACAGAGGACGATACTACGAGGGTGGCGCTGCGCCCGGGACCTCGTTAGGTGCTCTCGGTCTTGCCGAGAATCCGGTCGACGAAGTCGATGAACTGGCGCACGTACTGGCGCTTCTCGAGGTAGCTGCCCGGGAAGAAGCTTCGCTTCACCCCGTAGATGAGCGAGTCGCGGACCTCGCGCGCGCTGAGGTCGAAGGCCTCAACCGCGCGTCCGATTTCGCGGGACACCGTGGTGTTCGAAACGAGACGGTTGTCGGTGCAAAACGTGGTCGAGAGTTTGCGCTTGCGCATCTCCGCGAAGGGATGTTTCGACAGGTCGGCCGCGAGCTCGGGCACGGTCTGTTGATTCGAAGTCAGACAGACCTCGAGGGTGATCCGTTTGTCGGCGACGAACTGCACCAGCGACTCGACGTACGCTTTCTTGTTGGCGATGGCGGAGTGGATCTTCTCCTCGCTGAAGAGCCACGTCCCGTGACCGATCCGGTCCGCATGGAGATCACCGAGGGCCTGGAAGATCGACTCCGGGCCGTAGTCTTCGCCCGCGTGCACGGTCTTGCCGAGGAACGCCTCGTGGGCGATCTGGTAGGCGTGTTTGTGGTCGCCCGCGGGGTAGCCCTTTTCCTGACCTGCGAGGTCGATGCCCACGACGAGGCAGCCTTCGTCCCGGAGACGAGCCGCCGCGCGCGCGACCTCGACGCTCGCCGTCGAGTAGAGCTCGAAACGGTCCGCTTCAGGCATCGCCTCGAAGAACCTCCCGAAACCTTCCGACCAGGTTCCCTCGAAGTAGCGCATCGCGCACAGGATCATGCCCGCCACGAACTTCGGCTCGCTGCCGTTTTGAACCTCGGGACGCAGGTTGAACTCCGAGGCGGCGCGCCTGAGGCCGCGGTCCACCGCGTGAACCACTTCCGACATCGACAGGCCATGCCGGACGGAAAGCTGAGGGGCGAAGCGGACCTCGACGTAGCGGACGCCCTCGGCCTGATTGTCGAGGCAGAACTCGTAGGCGATGCGTTCGATCGCCTCGGCGTCGATCATCACCGCCGTGGTGTAGAGGAAACCCTCGAGGTACTCCGGCAGATTCTTGTAGGAATCCTTGAAGACCAGCTCGCGCAGGCCCTCGACGGTGTACGAGGGGAGCTTGACCTGCCGCTCCTTCGCGAGTTCGATCAGGGTCGGGATACGCAGCGATCCGTCCAGGTGGACGTGGAGGTCCGTTTTGGGAAGCCGGTGGATAACGTCGGGTGTGAGTTCGGTCATTTGTCCTTCTTGCGTTTCTTGCGCAGGCCCTATTGCCTGTCGCGGATGCGTTCTCTTGGATCTTGTCTTGCCGAAAGTATAGTGAAAGCCCTGATGAACCGCCGCTTCGGTCTCGCCCTGCTGGCGCTCGCTCTGGTCGCGGCCGACCTCATCCGACCCAGCCTCGAGCCCGGAATTCCCCTGTTTCAGGCGACCCTTGTGGCGGTGGCGGTGGCGGCGGTATGGAGCGTTTTCCTGAGCGAGCGGCGCGCGGGGGGCGAGCGCTGGGCGATGCTGGCCCTGGTGGTGCTCGTCGCCTTCTTGTACCTGCGTCACCCGCGATCGCTCGACGCGGACGGGTTCCATTACTTCACGTTCGCGCGTTCCCTCATTTTCGACCGCGATCTCCAGCTGGCCAACGACTACGCCCTGCTCGGCCAGGACCCCACCACGAAGAATGTCCTGCCGATCGGCGCCCCGCTCGTCTGGAGCGTGCTGCTCCTTCCTCTCTATCTTGTCCAATCGGCTCTCGGCCTCGTGTCTGGGTTCGAGATGAGCGGCGCGGAACCCATGTTCATCGCGGCGGCCTGCCTCGTTTCAACAACCCTCGGCTGTGCCGGCCTCTTCCTTCTCTACCGGGAACTGCGGGCCTTCGTCGGGCCGCTCGCGTCCCTTCTCACCGTGCTCCTCGTCTGGTTCGGGTCGCCCCTGCGTTTCTACATGCGTGTGCTGCCGAGTTTCGCGCACGCGATCGAGTTCTTCGCGGGCGTCCTGGTGGTCATCGCCGCGAAGCGACTCCACGAGAAGGGGACACTCTCCCGCGCCTTCAAGGCCGGCCTCGCCTGTGGTCTTGTCTATCTCGTCCGGTCGCAGGACGGCCTGCTCCTTCTCGTCCCCGCGATCTTCATATTCGATGCGTGGCTCGGTCACCGTGAGCTCCGTCGGATGGTCTCGGAAGGGGCGGCGACGCTTGCGGGTTTCGTGAGCCTCGCCTGGATCCAGAGCGCGGTCTGGTGGTCGATGTTTGGAACGCCGTTCCTCGTGCCTCACAAGGTCCTTCACGGCGAAGCGTTCGCGGCGCCCGCGGCGCCCCGGCTGCTCGAGATGCTCGTTTCCGATCGCGGCGGTCTCTTTTCGACCTATCCGATCCTGCTGCTCGCGCTTCTCGGGTTGCCGTTCGCTCTTGGCAAGAGCAGGCCGTGGGCGGTGGCCGCGTTCCTTGTCCTACTCCTTCAATGGCGTCTCAACGCCTCGATCTTCGACTGGTACCAGGTGCGCCGCTTCACCGGGACGGTTCCGCTTCTAGCGCTGGGTCTTGCCGTGATGACTCCCGCCCTCGCCCGCGCCGGCGCCCTGGTCTGCGCTTTGCTGGTAGTCCTGGTTCACGAGTACGACGTGGCTGGCGATTCCCTTCGGCCGCTGCCCGGCGCCTCCGTGCCGGTTCAAACCGCGCTTCGCGTCACCGCCGATTCGATCGTCGCGCCCGTTTATGACGGCCTCGAAGCGATGTCGCCGCCGGTCGCGGTGGCTTTCCTCGAGGGCTACACCGGCTCCACCCTCCTTCAGGGGTCGCGATCGGACCTGGACCTTGGGGCGGACGATTGGTGGGTCCGGCTGCCGCAGCCCGCCCGGCGCTTTTCCGCGGTCGAATCCGAGGACGGTTCACTCGCCCGCTTCATCGATGGGCGGGAGGGGCGGCTCTGGTTGCCACTCCGGGGTGGCGGCGAGCTGCGTCTCTCCCTCGAGATCAAGGCAATGGAGAGCGACACCCCCCAGAAACTCGAGGTGGTCGTGAACGGCATCTCCCTCGGCCAGCAGGAGATTGCCCCGATCTGGCAGACTGTTCGCTTCGTCCTTCCGGAGGCGGCCTGGAGGGAGGGAACTAACGAGTTCGTTCTGAAGTTTGAACACGTGTCCCACTTCTTCCGGGCCCGGGGTTACGGGGCCAGGGCCTTTCGAGCGGCGGCCATTCGGAGGATTACTTTCCACCGGGGCGAGTGATCCTTGGGAACCTTGAGGGGGGCCCCTTCGTCTCTCCTTTTAGACGCCGATCCTCTTTGGAGATACCCCATGCGCGCTTCCTCCCTTGCCCTCGCCTCCCTGATTCTTGCCGGAACCGTCGCCTCAGCCGAGGTAACCCGCACGCTGAAGGCGGAACTCACCGACCCGAGCCGCCCTTTCCGGGTCGAAAACCTGGCCGGGCGGATGATTGTCCGCCAGGGCTCCGGCGGCAAGGTGGTGGTGACGGCCACCGTGCACGGTTCGGATCAGAAAACCGCTGACCTGCTGAAGCTTCAGGAAGTCCGCGACGCGAAGACCGGACTTCCGACGCTGCGGGTGATCTACCCGGTCGCCGATCACACCACCTACCGTTACGGACGCGACAACGGGAGCGGCGGGGGCGGTTTCTTCGACAAGATGTTCTCGGGCATGAGCAGCAACAACCTCACCTACGACGGAGTCCGGGTGTCGGTGAGCAGCGGCCGCGGCCTCGAACTCTATGCGGATGTCGTCGTGGAGATTCCGCGCGGCGTCACCGGGACATTCAAGAACGCGGTCGGCGCCATCGAGGGATCCGGCGTCGATGGCACGCTCAAGTTCGACTCCAGTTCCGGCGACATCGCGCTCAGCGACTTCAAGGGTGAAGTGTCGGCCGATACGGGCTCTGGAGACGTCACCGCCAGCTCGGGCCGCGGCATCTTCAAGTGCGATACGGGCAGCGGCGACTGCATGCTCAACTCGTTCACCGGCGAGCGGATCGACCTCGACACCGGGTCCGGCGACATCAACGTCACGGGAGCGAGCGCCCGTTTCGTGAGCGCCGACACCGGCTCGGGCAGCATCGAGCTTGAAGTGGATGACGCCGAGGATATCGAGACCGACACCGGGAGCGGCGATGTCACCCTTGATCTGGGCGGTTCGAAACTCTCGCGTATCAGCGCCGACACGGGGAGCGGGGACGTTTCTTTGAAGCTGCCCCGGAGCATCGGCTTCGAGTTGAAGACCGATGTCGGGAGCGGGGACGTTTCGAGCGACTTCGACGACGCCACCGCGATCATGCAGCGACGCAAGGTCAAGGGCTACCGCCGTGGCGATCTCCAGGTGAAGATCGCGGTGGACACGGGCAGCGGCGACGTCTCGGTCGGGCCAGGCCGCTTCTGATTCCACACCGGGCGAGGGACCGGATTAGTCTCGCTCGATGACACGAAGCGCGGCCCTTCTTCTGCTCGGAACGCTGTTCGTCCTTCCGCACAGCGGTTCCGCTCAGGGTTACGGACCGACGTCCCAGGAAGAGGCGAAGCTCGTTTCGGTCCTCTCCATTTCTCCGGGTGGGATCGTGGGCGAGATCGGCGCGGGCGATGGACAGCTGACGATTCGATCCGCAAAGGCCGTCGGCCCCGCCGGCAAGGTCTTCGCGACCGAACTCGGCGAAGCGAAACTCGAGACGCTGAAGCGGAACCTGGCGGGGGCCGGAGTGAAGAACGTCGAGTTCATCGAGGCGCGCATCAACAGCACCGGGCTCCCCGCGGCCTGTTGCGACGCGATCTTCATGCGGGACGTGTACCACCATCTCACCGCACCCAAGGAAGTTCTGGCCGACATTCTCAAAGCCCTGCGGCCGGAGGGCCGGCTCCTCATCGTCGATTTCGAACCGAGAAACAGCCTGCCGCCGGTCGCGGGAGTTCCAGATAACCGGCGTGGTCACGGAATCCCGATCGGAGTTGTCGCGGAGGAACTCAGGACCGCGGGTTTTGAAATCCTTTCCGAGGACCGAGCCTGGCGCGAGGACCTCTACGCAGTCCTCGCCCGCCGCCCTTCACGCTGAGTCGAGTCAAACGCAATCCTGTCGAAGCGCAGAAGCCGAGCCACTCCGATGGCAGTGAAGACAAGGAGCAGCGGCTCGATGAGAAAGCGGTGGCGGCCCTGGACGTAGAACGCGCACTGCAACAGGCTGATCGCGACGATCAATCCCAGACAAAGGGCGCCCGCCGCGCGGTTGTCGGAAGTTCGGAGGGCGAGGAACGCACCCAGGAGGGCGAGAAGCAGTTCCACGCGGAAGGTCCACTCGTACCCGCGCGCCGCCATCGCCGGGTAGTCCCCGGGGTTCGAGTCAACGCGCCACCAGAACGTCCGCAGCTTGCGCGCGAAGAGTCGCGCGGCAGCCCACGGATCGTGGGCGATGAACCGAAAGGCCTCGGTCATGAAGACCTCGTGCCGGTCCAGCTCGGTTCCCGTCGCGACCACGCATCGTATCGGCGCCGGAAGAGCCGGGTTCGAGGGAATCAGCATCGTGATTCGCCCGCCGTCGAGGCCGACGACGCCCCCGCTCGCTCCCGCGTGATTTCCGCGCCAGAGATTCTCTCCGGTGGTGGAGGTGATCAGGGGTGAGCCGATCACCCCGAGGTTCCGGGCGAGCCAGGGTGAGACTGAAACAGCGCAGGCCATGATCGCGAGGGCGAGCGGGGGCCAGGCCCGCGCTCGAAAGCGGAGGGCGAGGCCGATGCCCACCACAAGCAGCGCCACAATGGGAGTGCCCCGGGACAGGATGCCCAGGCCGGTCAGCACTCCGAAGGCAAGCGCCGAGCGCCGATCGTTTGACTCGATGAGGTCGAGGCCCGCAAGCGCGATGCCGCAGAGCAGTAAGACGTTCAGCGGCAGGGGATCACTCTTCACGACCGAGTAATAGAGGAGCGAAGGTTGAAGGGCGACCAGAAGCCCCGCGAGCATCGCGGTTCTGGAGTCGCCCGAGATACGGTGCGCGATCCTCGCGGTCAGGCCGGCGGCTCCGAGGCATAGGAGGGCCTGGACGATCTGGATGGTCACCCGGGAATCGCCCGGAAGGAGCAGCAGCAAGGCGAGCACATACGACCACAAGGGCGGCGCGTACGCCGCATACAAGAAGCCCTCACGATCGTAGACGTGACCCTGGCCGTTCACGATGTTCGCCGCGATCACATCGTATTCCCACCGCTCGGGATTCCCGGCCACGCCGAGGACCGTGGCGAGCAGGACGCGAGGAACGAGTGTGGCGAGGCAAAGGAACGCCACCTCCCGTCCGGCTAGTGTCGCGCAAGAGAAGTACGTTGACATTCCGCGGGTCGAGGCGCCCGCAGGACAAGGCGCCTGCGGGACACTAGAGGGGGCAAGATGGCGAGGATGTTACCCTCCGGTTTGAAGTGCGTGACAACCTCCCCCGACGGCTCCTCAAGCGGCTGGCGCTGGCCGCTTTCGAGATCGACCTTGCCTTCGAGCGGCGGTGGCGGCCGAACCGGGAGAAGCCGATGTTCGACCTCGGGGGCTCGTGCCAGCGGTGCGCGAAGTGCTGTGAAGCGCCGGCTATTGCCGTGTCCTGGCCGGTCCGGCGTTTCCGTTCGCTACGGGCCATCTTCCTCGCATGGCAGAAGCACGTGAACGCCTTCCACCTGGTGCGAGAGGACAAGCTCCTTCACGCCTTCGTCTTTCGGTGCGAACACTTCGATCGGAAAGCGCGGAGTTGCGACAGCTACGACACCCGGCCCGGGATGTGCCGGGACTATCCGCGAGGGCTGATGTTCCAGCCGAATCCGGAGATGCTCGAGGGTTGCGGCTATCGGCCCATCGCCCTCGGCGCTTCGCGGATGATGAACGCCCTCAAGCGCCAGAAACTCACCCCGGAGCAGATGGAGAAGCTGCGCAAGGGATTGTTTCTCGAATAGAAGGGCCCGAAAACGCCTCCCGTATACTCTCGCCGCGCGTGTTTCTGCTGGGCCAAAATGTCGGGAAATATCAGATCCTCCAGAATCTTGGGTCGGGGGGCTTTGGCACGGTTTTCCTCGTCCGCGACACCTGGATAGACAAGAAAGTCGCGATCAAGGTCCCGCACCGCCAGACCGGCAAGGAGGAGGACCTTCTCCAGGAGTCGCGGCTCCTCGCCGCCCTGAACCACCCGAACATCGTTTCGATCCTCACCGCCGAGAAGATCGACGGCACTTTCTTCATCGTCATGGAGTACGTGAAGGGAGAAAGCCTCGAGGGCCTTCTCGATCGGGAGAAGGTTGTCGACCAGTTCAAGGCGGTCGAGATGGCGGTCCAGATCCTCAAGGGCGTGGAGCACGCCCACAAGGCGCAGATCCTTCATCGGGACCTGCGTCCGGCGAACGTGCTCGTCTCCGAGGGCGGCGTTTTGAAGGTGGCCGACTTCGGCACGTCGAGGATCCTCGATCGGGCGCACGCGAACACGGTCATCGGCTCCCCCCCGTACATGGCTCCCGAGCAGTTCGCGGGCAAGGCGCAACTGCCGGCCGATGTCTACTCGGTGGGCGTGATGCTCTACCAGATGCTCACGGGGATGCTGCCGTACTTCAGCCCGAATCCCGCGGAGATCGAGCGGATGGTCTCGCAGGGTCGGTGCACTGCGCCCCGCGTTCGTAACTCACGAATCTCGAAGGAACTCTCCGACATCGTGATGAAGGCGATGGCGCCCGATCTCACGGTTCGCTACCTGTCCGCCTCGGAACTTCTCGAGGATCTTCAAACCGCCGCGGACATCGACCACCGGCAGACGGAGATGGAAGAGATCCGCAAGAGGCTTCGCGCCCGCGAGGCCCCCAAGCGCGGCCTGTGCTGGAACTGCGGCCGGCCCCAGCCGCAACGATCCACAAAGTGTCCGTTTTGCGGAGAAACGTTGTAAGGGGCAAAGGGCACGCGCAGTCACGGAAAGCGGGCCCCCAATACCGCGATCGCCGCGACACACGCGGTTTCCGACCGCAAGGTGTGAAGCGCGAACCGCTCCGGTGAGAACGAGGCTGCGGAAAAGGCCTCGAGGTCTTTGGGGCCGAACCCCCCCGCCGGGCCCACGGCGACAACGATCGTGCGAACACTGGACGCGTTCATGGATGGAGGCGAAGGCTGGATGTCGATCGACGGTTCGGCGGCGACAACCCGCAACTGGCTTTCAGTGATCGGTCCAAGAGAGGCGATAGCCTGCCTTAGCTCGATCAGCGGCGCGATCCCGGGAACCACGCATCGGCCGGATTGCTCCGCGGCGCTCGTCGCCACGCGGTTCCAGCGAAGGGTTCGCGCCTCCGTCGGCTCGCGCCTGGCCACGGTGTCCGTTCGCTCGAAGAGCGCGGGTGTGATCGATGCGACCCCGAGTTCCGTCGCTTTCTGAATCACGAGTTCGGTCAGGTCGCCCTTGAGCGGACTCATGAGCAGGTGAATGGGAATCGAACGCTCGGGTCGGCCGACAGTCTGGCCGGCGACCTCGATCAACACTTGATGTTTCTCGATCGCCGCGATCGTGGCGGAAAACTCCGCCCCCGCGTCGAATACCAGCAGGGGATCGCCCACCTCCAGGCGGATCACCCGCGTCGCGTGCTGACGGGCGGCCTCGGGCAGGGCCATGGTTCCAGGCGCCGCGTCGGGAACGTGGAATCGGTGGAGAGTCACGGGCGCTCGTAGAGGAGGCTCGTCCATTCGCCGAGGTAGGTGGCCTGGACCTTCCACCCCGCGGGCCATGCGTCGCGAACCGCCGCCTCTTCCTCGCGGAGCAGGCCGGCGAGGATGAACCGGCACCCGGGCGCTCCCATCGCGGTGATTTCGTCGACCCGCGAAATCAGAAATGGCGCCATCAGGTTGGCGAGGACGAGATCGAATTGCGCGGGCCTCAGGCTTCGGCAACCGTCCATCTGCAGGAGCCGGAGCTTTACGTCGTTCATCCGCGCGTGTTTGCGGGCCACCGCCATGGCGAGGGGATCGTTGTCGCACGCGGTCACCAGGGCGTTCTTCAAGCGGATCGCGGCGATGCCGAGGATTCCCGTGCCGCAACCGAGATCGAGGGTGGGAGCCTGCTCCTTCAGGGTCGACGCAATCGCTCCGAGGGTCTGCAGGCACAGCCGTGTCGACTCGTGAGTGCCGGTGCCGAACGCGCGGCCGGGGTCGACGCGAAGGATGAACGGGCTTCGCTCGATGCCCGCCAGGGGCGGGTTCGCCACCCACTCCGGCACGATCCGGAACGGTGGCACGTCGAACGTGATGAACGTCTCCTTGAACTTCTGCACCCAATCGGGATTGGGAACCTGGATCCTCACCGCCTTTGTGCCGAGGGCTTCAGCGACGCCGTGGACTTCCTCGGCGTGCGCGTCGGCATCGTCGTAGAAGCAGACGAGCCGGATAGTGTCCGCGGAAACCCTCTCGATGGTCACTCCGGTACAACCCGCGGTCCAGACGAGGCCGGAAGCCTCGTCCTCGATCGCCTCGGGAACTACGAACGCCCAGGCGGTGACCGAGGCTTCAGGCGGGCGAGGGTGAGTCGAATCGTGGGTCACTCGTTCCGCTGTGCCCCTCGCTAATCCAACAAATCCCGCACTTTTTCGAAGAAGGATTTCCCCTTGGAGTTGAGATCGACGTTCATGGTCTTGCCGAGCTTCTCGAGGAGTTTCTTCTCTTCTCCGCCGATCTTCTTCGGTATGACGACCTTGATCTGGACGTAGAGGTCGCCGCGGCCACGGCCGCCAAGTTCGGGGGCGCCCTGCCCGCGGAGCCGAAGCACCGATCCCGGTTGCGCGCCCTCGGGCACCGTCACCTTGGCGCGCGAGCCGTCGGGCATCGGTATCTCGACCTGGTCGCCGAGAATCGCCTGAACGAAGCTGATTGGTATCTCGCAGACCAGCGCGGTGCCGTCGCGCTTGAAGAAGCCGTCCTTGTGATCGCGCACGCGCAGGACGACGTAGAGGTCTCCTGGCGGCGCCGAACTCATTCCCGGCTCGCCCTCGCCGGAAACCCGAAGCTGCGACCCGGTGTCCACACCCGCGGGGATCTTGATCTGGATTTCTCGCTCCTTCGGCACGAGACCCTCGCCGCGACAGTCGCGGCAGGGCGACGCGATGATCTTGCCGGACCCGCGGCACCGACCGCACGTGCGGGCCACCGTGAAGAAGCCCTGCTGGAACGCGATCTGGCCCGTGCCGTTGCACGTCCCGCAGGTCGTGGGCTTGCTGCCCGCGGCAGCGCCCGAGCCGGCGCACGTCGCGCACTTTTCGTGGCGCGGCACCCGGATGGTCTTCGTGGCCCCGAAGAGGCCTTCTTCGAAATCGATCTCGATGGTGTAGCGGAGGTCCGCGCCGCGACGCGCTCCGCCGCCACGCCGCCTTCCCGGATCGCCGAGGCCGAAGAAGTCGCCGAGGATGTCGGAGAAGTCCGCGAAGGTAGAAGGATCGAAGCCGCCAGATGCCGCGGAACCGGACACGCCCGCGTGGCCGTAGGCGTCGTAGCGCTTTCGCTTTTCGGGGTCGGAGAGCACGCTGTACGCCTCGGCCGCCTCCTTGAACCTCTCCTCGGCGGCCTTGTCCCCGGGGTTGCGGTCCGGGTGCTCCTTCATCGCGATTTTCCGGTACGCGGATTTGATCTCCTGGTCGGTGCTCGTTCTCGAGACCTCGAGAACTTCGTAGTAGTCGCGAGCCATGGGTTAGAGGATGTAAGCCTTCACTCAGAAGAATCGGGCCTCGCTGAGGCGAGGCCGGGGAACATCGGTTGGGACGCCTAAGCCCGGAGCATCGCGGACGAAAGGATCTGGGCGATCTCTTCCATCTCGCGCAGGGAACGCTGAAGGGTCGAGATGGTGTCGTCGATCTTCAGGCGCTGGGTGTCCATGATGGCGGTCTGGATCTTGGTCTTCTCTTCGGCCGAGAGTTTCCGGTCGAGAAGGGTGAGGGTGCGCTGCGAGTTTGCGACGAGGCCGCTCACCTGCTGGAGGAGTTTCTCCTTCTCCTTCGTTTCCTTCTCGTTCACCTGGCGCAGCTTGGTTTCGCCCACCAGCCGCTCGAGTTCCCGCTCATTGATGCCGCTCGCGGGATGGATGACGAGAGACTGCGAACGCCCGGTGGCCTGGTCGAGAGCGGAGACCGAGACGATTCCGTCGGAGTCGATCTCGAAGCCGACCTCGATCTGGGGCAAACCGCGGGGAGAGGGCGGGATGTTGGTGAGGTCGAAGCGCGCGAGAGACCGGTTGTAGGCCGACATGTCGCTTTCACCCTGCAAAACGTGGAGTTCGACACTCGTCTGGTTGTCGGTGACGGTGGTGAAGATGCGGCTCCGCCTTGTGGGGATCGCCGAGTTGCGGTCGATGATCGGCGTGAACGTGCCGTTCATCGTCTCGATGCCGAGGGTGTAGGGCGTGACGTCGAGGAGCACGAGGCTCTTGACTTCGCCTTCCATGATGCCGGTCTGGATCGCCGCGCCCATGGCCACGCACTCGTCGGGATTGATGGTCCGGTTCGCTTTTCGTCCGAACACCCGCTGCACCACGTCGACCACCTGGGGGGCTCGGGTCTGACCGCCGACCAGGATGACGTCGTCGATCTGCTCGGCTTTGAGGCCGGCGTCGGACAGACACCGCCGGCAGGGCTCTTCGGTTCGCGCGAGAAGGTCCTGCGTCATCGCCTCGTACTGAGCGCGGGTGAGTGTGGTGGAAAGATGTTTCGGGCCGGAGGCATCCGCGGAAATGAAGGGCAGGACGATCTCGGTCGAGTCGGCGGTGGAGAGGTCGCACTTCGCCTTCTCGGCCGCTTCCTTGAGCCTCTGGCGGGCCATGCGGTCCTGGCTGAGGTCGATGGACGTGCTCTTGATGAAGTCTTCGACGAGGAAGTCGATGATGCGCTGGTCGAAGTCTTCGCCGCCGAGGAAGGTGTCGCCGCCGGTGGCGCGAACCTGCATGACGCCGTCGCTCACCTCGAGGATCGAGATATCGAAAGTGCCGCCGCCAAGGTCGTAGACCGCGACGTACTGGTTCTTCTGACCCTTGCCGCCGAGACCATACGCGAGGGCGGCGGCCGTCGGCTCGTTCAGGATGCGGCCCACCTTGAGGCCCGCGATCATGCCGGCGTCTTTGGTGGCTTGCCGCTGCGGATCGTTGAAGTAGGCGGGGACGGTGATGATCGCTTCGTCGACGGTTTCGCCGAGGTATTCCTCGGCGCCCTGCTTCAGCTTCTGCAGGACGAGAGCGGAAATCTCGGGCGGCGCGTAGAGACGGTCGGCGGCGCGGATGTGGGCGTCGCCATTCGGCGCCTCGGCCACCTCGAACGGGGCGAACTTCCGGGCGTGCGCCACTTCAGGGGAGTTGAATTTCCGGCCGATCAGACGCTTGACCGCGTACAGGGTGTTGGTCGGGTTCGTGATGGCCTGGCGCTTCGCGATCTGGCCGACCAGGCGGTCGCCCTTGGCGGTGAAGGCGATGACGGAGGGCGTGGTGCGCGCGCCCTCGGCGTTCGGTATGACCACCGGCTGACCGTTCTCGATGACGGATACGCACGAGTTCGTGGTGCCGAGGTCGATGCCGATAATTCGTCCCATTGAACTCTCCTAGTGGGAAACCGGCTTGATGATCGAGGGATTCTCCTCGGTCGCCTTCTGGGCCACCTTGACCAGTGCCGGGCGGATCAGCCGGTCGCCCAGGACGTAACCCTTCCGGTAGCAGGTCGCGATTGAACCATCCTCGGCGCCGAGCACGGGCTCGTAGGAAAGCGCCTGATGGCGCAGGGGATCGAACTTCTCTCCGGTGGGATCTTCGATCTTCACCCCGCGGTTCGTCAGAGTGGAGGCCACGTCTTTGAGCGTGATCTCCACGCCGGCGCGGATTTCGTCGAGTGTTCCCTGCGCGGCGAGCGCCTTTTCGAGGGCGTCGAGCGAGGGGAGGAGGTCAGAGAGAAGCGAGATCACCGCGTCATCGGCCGCAGCGCGCTGGTCGCGCTCCGTCCGGCGGCGATAGTTGTCGAATTCGGCCCGACGGCGCAGCAACTGGTCTTTGAGGGTCGCCACTTCCTGTTCCAGGACGGTGACGCGATCCGGCTCCGGATTCGAGACTTCGGCGCCGTTTTCTGGAGCCGAAGCATCCGCCGGCGCGACTTCCGGCGGCTCAGTGGGAGTGAGGTTCGAGGCTGACATGGGGGACCAAGCCTCAGTATAGCGAGGCCTTGGCGTGGGTGAGGTATTCAGGACTTCGTGGCCCCGGCCATCTGGCTCGTTCCTTTGAACTCCGCCCCGTCGGCGATGGCGATGCGAGCCGCCTTGATGCTGCCGTTGAGTTTCCCGGAGGCCCGGATTTCGAGGCGATCCGAAGCGCTGCAGTCGCCCGTGACCCGGCCGGAGATTACGATCGACCGCCCCGCGATGGTGGCCTTCACGTCGCCGGACTCGCCCACCTCCACCTCGCTCGTGGAACGGATCTCCCCCTCGACCTTGCCCTGGATCAGAAGGGGCTCGTCGGTCTCGATCTTGCCACGTAGCGGGTCTTTTCGCCCATGACCGTGCTTTTAGCCTGAGGCTTGGGCGGAGGAGGCGGAGGCGCTGGCGCCGGCGCGGGGTTTTCGTGCGCGGGTTTGGGGTCGGGTTTGCCAAAAAGGCCCATGGGTTCTCCGGAGCGGGGGAAGGTGCGGCGGGAGAGTTTAAGTCCGGTCGGGCTGAAGCAGGCGGCGCGTACGCGGACTCGTCCGTAAAAGCTGACCCACCGGAGATCTGGTCCGTCCCGTGAACGTACTCGTCCGTGATGGGGCCCAAGCGAGGAAGGGACGCTGGGGAAGCTGGAGCGGGCGACGGGGTTCGAA
>CAZBTT010000070.1:6390-13955 GCA_964494295.1 uncultured Acidobacteriota bacterium | reverse complement strand
AGGAGGCCCGCACGCAGCTCATCGCCCGCTTCGCCCTGTCCGAGATCCAGGCCATCGCCATCCTCGAACTTCAGCTCCAGCGCCTGACCGGCCTTGAGCGCCAGAAGATCATGGACGAACTCCAGGAGATCGAGGCCACCATCGCGCGGCTCAAGAAGATCCTTGGCAGCAAACACGAGATCGATCTCATCGTGGTCGCCGAACTCAAGGGACTCAAGGAAGCCCACGGCGACGCCCGGCGCACCGAGCTCATCGATGCCCCCGACGACATTTCGATCGAGGATACGATCGCCGACGAAGACGTGGCCATCTCCATCACTCACGATGGCTACATCAAGCGCACCCCGATGACCCTGTATCGCAGCCAGCGCCGCGGCGGTCGCGGGCGGGTGGGCATGAAGACGAAGGAAGAGGATTTCGTGGAGAACCTCTTCGTCGCGTCCACTCACTCCTACGTCCTGATCTTCACAAACCGAGGCCGTCTCTACTGGCTCAAGGTTCACGAGATTCCCGACGTCGGCCCCCAGGCCAAGGGCAAGGCGGTGGTGAATCTGGTCCGCCTGCAGGAGGGCGAGAAGATCGCCGCCTTCGTCGCCTGCCGGGATTTCGAGGCCAAGGGCTACATCGTGCTCGCCACCCGCAAGGGCGTGATCAAGAAGACCGAACTCGCGAACTTCTCGAATCCCCGGCCGGGCGGGATCATCGCTCTCGGCGTCGAAGACGATGACGCGCTCATCGACGCGATGCAGACGACCGGCTCCGACCAATTGCTGCTCAGCACACGCGGAGGCATGGCCATCCGGTTCGAGGAAACCGATGTGCGGCCGATGGGCCGCACCGCCTATGGCGTCAAAGGAATCGACCTCGACGAGGGCGACTCCGTGGTCTCCCTTGAAGTGGTCAAAGAGGGCGGCCGCGTGCTCACGGTCTGTGAGAACGGATTCGGGAAATGCACGCCCATCGAAGAGCACCGCATCCAGGGCCGTGGCGGCAAGGGCATCATCAACATCAAGACCGAAGGCCGGAACGGTGCGGTCATCGGTGTCCAGTTCATCAGCGGCGACGAGGGCGTGATGCTCATCACCGGCAAGGGTATGATCATCCGGACGCGATCCTCCGAAATCTCGACGATGGGCCGGAACACGCAGGGCGTGCGCTTGATCCAGACCGACGATGGCGACCAACTGGTTTCCATCGCACGTCTCGCCGAGAAAGACGAGGGTGCTGAGACAACGGACACGGCCGACGACCAGGCCCCAACAGACACGCCAGGGAGCGAATCATGAAACAGTCCTACGCCGGTTTTGTCGCGGTCGCGGTAGCAGCTTTCACCATCGCGTGCGGCAACCAGGAAACCCAGGTCATCGAGAACTTCTTTCGCGCGGTCCAGGCGAAGGACAATCAGACCGTCACCAGCTTCTCCATGGTTCAGTTCGACCAGGAAGTGAAGGGCTGGAAGGTCAAGAGTGTCAGCGACGAACAGCGCACCCCGGCCCCGCTCGGGTCGCTTGCGGCGGCGCTCAAAGCCGCCGATGAAGCCGCGGCCCAGAACAAGAAGGACGCGGGCGCCTATTTCAACGCTCATCCCCTCGAGGTCGACAAGGTGAAGCCCCTGGTTGAGAGCGGCGGCGCCATTCCCAAGAACCTCCAGAAGACCGCCGAGGACTGGAAGCGATTCAACGATGCGGACAAGGAACTGAAAGCGAAAGCCGCCGAGGCCAAGCAGGCCTACGAGCGAGAAAAGCGCCTCGTGACCATGTCCACCGGCCAGGCGGGCGAGGCGGATGCCCTGGTGGGCGATCTGATCATCAAGACCGCGACGGTCGAAGTCGAAACGGGCGGCGATGTGAAGACCTATGCCATCCAGCTGCGGAAATACGACGTCGCCCCGGCCGGTCAGACTGCGAAAGTCATGAGCCGCTGGCTCATTCAGTCGATCACGCCCCAGTAGGGGTCGCTACGGCGGTCAGGCCAGCTTCAGGCCAGCGAACTTCGCAAGCAGGCGCGTGGCGCCACGGCTCGGGAAGGACACCGTCAACTTCGCGTCGTCGCCCGATCCCTCGACTCGCAGGACGGTTCCATACCCGAAGCGGTCGTGAACCACGCTTTGTCCGGCGCGGAAACGGGTGGTTCGGGGTGGGGCGGGCTCCGGTCCCGGCTCGGAAGGTGCTTTCGTGCGTGCGGCCCGCGAGACAGGGCTCGGGCCATCGAAGCACTCCGGGGGGATCTCCGAAAGGAAACGACTCGGCAAGGTGACGCGACGGTCGCCGAAATATGAACGTTCGCGCGCCCGGGTCAGGACGAGTCGGTTCTTCGCACGCGTCATGCCGACGTAGCACAGGCGCCGTTCCTCCTCCATCTGCCCGGGATCTTGAACCGCGCGCATGTGCGGGATCAGGCCCTCCTCCATCCCCACCAGGAAGACGGTGTCGAACTCGAGCCCCTTGGCCGCGTGAAGGGTCATCAGAAGGACCGGTGCATCGTCCCGGATCGAGTCGCTGTCCGCCAGCAGAAAGGTCCGGTCAAGGAACTCGCGCAGGCCCAGGCCCTCCCTTTCCTCGAAATCGGCGGCCGCGGTCCGGAGCTCCTTGAGGTTCTGAAGGCGATCCTCTCTCACCGGGGAAGGTTCCTGGTCGATCAATTCCTCGTAACCCGTCCTCTCGATCACGGTTTCGACGAGCGCGCCGGGGCCGAGGGTTGTCTTGAGATCGGCGAGTTCTCTGATCAGGGAGACAAAGCGCACGAGCGCCGCGCGCGTCCGTGACGGTAGTCCCTCGGATGAGAGGAGTTCCCGGAGTCCCGCCCACAACGACCCGGCACCACGTTGCGCCGCCAGGGTGATGGCCGCGAGGGTTTGTTCGCCGACGCCGCGCGGGGGGACATTGACCACCCGCCGAAACGCCGAGTCGTCGTCGGGGTTCAGGGTCAGTCGCAGGTACGACAGGATGTCCCGGATCTCCCGGCGCGCATAAAACCCCACCGCCCCCACGATCTGATATCCGATCCTCGCTCCCGCCAGGGCCTCTTCGAGCGCCCGGCTCTGCGCGTTCATTCGATAGAGACAGGCGATCCGCAGACCCTCGCCATTCCTCTGAATGTCGGTGGCGACCTTGAGCGCCTCCTCGTACTCGTCGCGCGCGACCAGACTCTCGACGTGCCGGCCGCCGGGTCGCATCGCGCGCAGCGTCTTGCCGATGCGGTTCTCATTCCGCACCACGAGCCCAGCCGCGGCATCGAGTATGGCCTGGGTGGAGCGATAGTTCTCCTCGAGCCTCAGGATCGAGGCGCCGGGGAAGTCGCGCTCGAACTCCAGGATGTTGCGGATGTCGGCGCCTCGCCAGGAGTAGATCGACTGATCCTCATCGCCGACCACCGTGATGTTCTTGTGCATCGAAGCCAGGGCGCGGACGATGCGGTACTGCAGGCGGTTCGTGTCCTGGTATTCGTCGACGAGGATGTGGCGGAATGCGAGCTGGGCGTCTCGCTCTAGGACGTCGCTTTCCTCCAGCAGCCGCGCGGTGAGGGCGAGCAGGTCATCGAAGTCCACGGCCTTGGCCGAGCGCAGGCCCGCGGCGTACCGGCCGGCCAGCTCGTTCAGAACCTCGATCCGGTAATCGCGCACATCGGCCTCGGAGTAGGCCCGGCCGTTCTTCTGCATGGAGAGGAGCGACAAGACGCGCCGAGGCGCATAGGTCTTGTCGGAAAGGCCAAGGGAAGCGATCGCCCGCTTGACCAGCGACAACGATTCGTCCTGGTCGTAGATCACGAAGTCCCGCGACAGGTCGGCGTCTTCGGGATGGCGTCTCAGGATTCGCACGCACAGCGCGTGAAACGTCATGATCCAGGCCGCCTTGGCCCGGGGTCCTAGGCGCTCTTCGATTCGGCGACGCATCTCGTCCGCGGCCTTGTTGGTGAACGTCACGGCCAGGATCTCCTTCGGATCGACGCCGAGCTCGGAGACGAGGAAGGAGACGCGCTCGGTGATCACGCGCGTCTTGCCGCTGCCCGCCCCGGCCAGGATCAGCGCGGGGCCGTGCGCGGCGCGTACGGCCGCCGTCTGCTCGGCGCTGAGCGGGAAGGAACTCAAGAAGAGGGTTTCGGCCTACTCGACCGTGACGGATTTCGCGAGGTTGCGCGGCTGATCCACATCGCGCCCGGCCCGCAACGCGACGTGGTAGGCGAGCAGTTGCAGGGGAATCACGGAGACGAAGGGAGAGAAGATCTCGCTGATGCCGAGCACCTCCACCACCACGCCCGGGACTTCGATGACCACGTCCTCCGGGCCGAGGATTCTTCGGACATGGTCGTCACCGCTGTTGATCACGGCTACCACCCGGCCGCCCCGCGCTTTCACCTCCTGCACGTTCGAGAGTATTTTCTCGTAGCCCCGGCCGCGCGGAATCAGGGCGACGACGGGGAGAGACTCGTCGATGAGGGCGATGGGGCCGTGCTTCATCTCGCCGGCGGGATAGCCCTCGGCGTGGATGTAGGAGATCTCCTTCAGCTTGAGAGCCCCCTCGAGCGCGATTGGATACTGCACCCCGCGTCCGAGAAAGAGAAAGTCGGCGGCCTTGAAGAGGCCCTTGGAAATCTCCTCGACGTGCGCCGCGCACGACAGCGCGTGGTCCATCAATTGCGGAACTCGCGCGAGCGAGGCCAGGAGATTCCTGCCCGCGGCCGCGGACAGAGCCCCCCTGCGCCGGCCGAGGAAGATCGCGAGCAGGGCGATGGCGGCAACCTGTGAAGTGAACGCCTTGGTCGATGCGACACCGATCTCCGGTCCCGCATGAGTGAGGAGAAATCCGTCGGCTTCACGCGTGACCTGGGATCCGGCCACGTTCGTGATGGCGATGACCGAGGCTCCCCGCGAGCGCGCCTCACGCATCGCCGCGAGGGTGTCCGCGGTCTCGCCGCTTTGGCTGATCGCCACCGCCAGAGTGCCCCCTGAAACCACGGGGTCGCGATACCGGAACTCGCTGGCGTAATCCGTGCTCGCCGGAACGCCCGCCAGTTGTTCCATGAAAAACTGACCGATCAGTCCGGCATGCCAGCTCGTCCCGCACGCCAGAAACTGCACGCGCTCCGCCTTTTCGATGGCCTCAATGGCCCCTTCACCCATCTCGTCGAGGTGGACGTCGCCCGAATCCAGGCTCATCCTGCCGAGCAGGGTATCCCGGACGGCGCGAGGCTGCTCGTGGATCTCCTTGAGCATGAAGTGGCGGAATCCGCCCTTCTCCGCCTGAACCGGATCCCACGAGATCGTCTCCTCCTTGAACGGGACGGCGTTCCCCTGGGCGTCGACGATCTTCATCGAATTCGCCTGGATAACCGCCACCGCCTTTTCGGGCAGGTAAACGAAGCGCCGCGTGTGCGCCAACAGCGCCTGGACGTCCGAAGCGAAGAAATGTTGGCCTTCGCCCAGTCCGATCACGAGAGGCGGCCCCAGCCTCGTCGCCACCAGCCGGTCCGGCTCATTGTTGTGCATGAAGACGAGCGAATAAATACCCTGAAGGTCCCCGGTGGCGCGAGCCACGGCCCGTTCCAAAGACCCATCGTAGTAGGACGCCACCAGATGAGCGACGACTTCGGTGTCGGTCTCCGTCTCGAAGTGAACCCCTTCTCCGATCAGGCGCTCCTTGAGACCGAGGTAGTTTTCGATGATCCCGTTGTGCACGACGACCAGCCGACCCGAAGCGTCCGAATGGGGATGTGCGTTCTCTTCGCTCGGCCGACCGTGAGTGGCCCAACGCGTGTGCCCGATGCCGATGGGCCCGGCCACCGGGAAACCTTCCAGAACCCCTTCGAGGTTTCGCAGCTTCCCCGACGCCCGTCGGCGCTCGATGCGTCCGTTGGAGATTACGGCCACACCGGCGGAGTCGTAGCCGCGGTACTCAAGCTTCCGCAGGCCTTCGACGAGTATGGGGGTTGAGTTTCTCGAGCCGACGTAGCCAACGATGCCGCACATGGATTTTGCTCCCTACCGCTTCTGGCGACGACGGATCGCCCAGCCGGGCTTGTTTTCCTGGCGCGCGCGACCGACGCCCAGGGCATCGTCCGGGACCTCTTTCGTGATGACGCTGCCCGCGGCGACGTAAGCCCCCCGGCCCACACGAACCGGGGCGACGAGTATGGAGTTGCTCCCCACGAACGCGCCGTCGTCGATGGTCGTGGGGCTCTTCACAACACCATCGTAGTTGCAGGTGATGGTTCCCGCCCCGATATTCGCCCCTTCCCCGATGGTGGCGTCCCCCAGATACGAGAGATGCGGGGCCTTCGAACCTCGTCCCAAAGAGGTCTTCTTGAGCTCCACGAAGTTCCCCACCTTCGCGTTCTCGCCGACCATCGAGTCGGGGCGGATGTGCGCGAAGGGTCCGACCGAAGCCCCCTCGCCGATGGTCGAGTTGCGCACCAGACAAGAATCGAGAATGGTTGCCCGCGCGCCGATCTTGGAATCCTCTATCCGACAGAAGGGCCCGATCGAAGCGCCCGCATCGACCGTAGTTTTTCCCTCGAGGATGGTGAAGGCGCGCAACCGGGCATCTCGATCGATCCGAACGTCAGGTCCGATCAAGACCGTGTCGGGTCGCTCGACGAAGACGCCCGATCGGATCCAAGCGGTCGCACGACGGGCGTAGAGTTCTCGTTCCACGGTCGCCAGTTCCGCCATGGTGTTGACGCCCGCAGCTTCAAGGGGATCCTCGATCACGAGTGAATCGACACGATCACCGGCCGAGACAATGAGGCCGATGACATCGGTGAGATAGAACTCCCCCTGCGCATTGTCGGATCGGAGTCTTTGGATCGTTTGCCGTAAGTGTTGGCCGTCGAATACGTAGACGCTTGCATTGACCTCGTCGATAGCGCGCTCCTCAGGGGTGGCGTCTCTCGCCTCGACGATGCGCGAAACCCGGCCCGACGCGTCCCGCACGATCCGACCGTACGAACCCGGCGCGGATGTTCGAAACGAAACCAGGGCGGCCGCCGCACCCGTCTTCTCGCGAAGCGCACAAAGGTCCACAAGTGTCTGCGCGCGCAGGAGGGGAACGTCTCCGGCCAGGACCAGAACGGACTCTCCGGCCACCACGGGTACGGTCTCGAGCGCTATCTGCGCAGCGTGGCCGGTGCCCAGCTGCGGCTCCTGAGCGACGAAAGAAAGGTCCCCCGCTCCGGCCAGGGCCGCCCGCACCGCATCCGCACGATGTCCAACCACCACAACCGTGCGTGCCTTGATCTCGCGGCAGCAGTCGAGAACGTATTCCACGAGGGGGCGCCCCGCCGCCACGTGCAGGACTTTGGGAAGGGGGGAGTTCATCCGGGTCCCCTTCCCTGCGGCCAGGACGATCGCGCTGACGGACGAGGACATCGTCGAAGGAACGGGACGGTTTCGAGACGCCCGCCGCTCAGGCCCCGGTCAGCGCTTCGAATGCCGGATTTCCAACGAGAGACGCGAACTCCGCGTCGAGGGGTGCTTGTGACCGGCGCTCCGTGGAAAGCCCACAGGCCTGCTTGAGCGACGCCAGGGCCTCATCGGCCTTTTCGCGTCTTGCGTGAATTACGGCCATCAC
>CAZBTT010000070.1:0-6290 GCA_964494295.1 uncultured Acidobacteriota bacterium | reverse complement strand
GCGACGCCAGGGCCTCATCGGCCTTTTCGCGTCTTGCGTGAATTACGGCCATCACATAGTGGCCGTCCGCGCTCTTCGATTCTTCGGCCAGCGCCGCCTGAATGTTCTGCTCCGCCGCATCCAAATCGCCGCCGTTCAACGCGACGATGCCGGCGAGGAGAAGCTCCGCGGCGCCCTTCGGTTTTCCGTTGCGAGCCGCCTCCTTGGGCAGGTTGATCGCGGCGAATCGGCGGGCTCGATCGAGTATGTCGATTTCCTCCGCGTACTGCGACTCGATCACGGCGAGGGATTCGCGGGCTTTGTCGCTTTCCCCCTTGAAGGCGGCGCGTACGATTTTTGCGAACGCTTCGGTGGCCAGTTCTCTTCGGCGGTCGTCCGCAAGGGGCTTCTTCGACATATTTCTACGATCTCTTTCCTAGAAACGAGCGCCCCATGAAACCGATGAAAACCTGAGGGTTCCGGGACGCCTGAAGGAACCCGCCGGACCCGTGAATGTATCACACCGACCCCATTCAAACCACCTTGTGTCCCATAGAACGCCAGCGTGGCCCAAGGGACACTCCATGGACCTGCAGAGTGGATGAATCCCCACACAGTCGACGGAGCCGCCATCGACCCAAGGCTTTACAAATCATACGTTTACAACAGTAGTCCGACTCCGCCGCCTATGGGAACAGCAATTGCAGAGCCAAGAGTACCTGTGCGCCAACGCACCCTTCAGAGAAACGTCGAAACCCAAGGAGTCGGGCTCCATTCCGGCAAACTGGTTTCCCTTCGCCTGCTCCCCGCCCCGGCCAACACCGGAATCGTCTTCGTCCGAACAGATCTCGACGGCCGTGAGGTTCCGGCCCGCGTTGAATGGGTAGCCCAGCAGGAACTCGCCATGTCCCTTCGTCGGGATGGCGCTCAGATCCTGACCGTGGAGCACCTGCTTGCCGCTCTGTATGCCACAGGTGTTGACAACGTTCGGGTTGAACTGAACGGCCCGGAGGTCCCGGTCTTCGATGGGTCCTCACGGATGTTCGTCCATCTGATCGACGAAGCGGGGATAAAGAACCTGGCCGCTCACCAGAGCACCCTGGTGGTTCGTGAGACCGTGCGCGTGGGGACCTCCGACGATCGCTTCGTGCTGATCGAGCCCGCCGATGCCTACGAAGTGGACTACACGATCGAGTTCAACCACGCCCTCGTGGGCTGTCAGCGTGTGGTTCTCGACGTGACCGAAGAGAGTTTCCGGAACGAACTGTCCTCCGCGCGCACGTTCTGTTTCCTGAAGGATGTGGAAGCCATGCGGTCCCGCGGCCTGGCCCTCGGCGGCTCCCTCGACAGCGCCGTGGTCATAGGCGACGAAGGCTTCCTTTCCGCTCCTCGGATGCAGGACGAGTTCGTGCGGCACAAGGCGCTCGACGTGGTGGGCGACCTGGCTCTCATTGGTTTCCGCGTTCGCGGCCGGGTGGTCGCCCGTTGCGCGGGCCACGCCCTTCATGCCGAGCTGGTTCGCGCCCTTCTCCGCAATCACTCGGCATGGACGATCGAAACCGGGAGCTCCCCCATTCCCGCCCTCGATCGAGCCCTCGCCACCGCCTGACGCCTCCGCCCTCAGACGTTCCGCCCGGGAAAGAAAAAGCCCGCCTGAACCAGGCGGGCTTTCCATTTGGACGCTCCCGAGGGAGCAACCGCCGCTACTGCGGCGGGGCCGTCGCGGCCGCGGCCGCCATATCCGAGATGATGCCGACGCGCTCGACGCCGGCGCCCCTCGCTATGTCCATCGCCTCGACGACCTTCCCATAAAGGGACTTCGCATCGCCCCGCACGAACATGGTCTTGTCGCTCCGGGTCTGGAACACATCCTTGAGCTTCTGGTCCAGCTCTTCGAGGCTCGCAACCGGAAGCTTATTGATCGAGATCGAGCCCGACTCGCTCACCTCCATGACGATGACGTCGGTCCGGGGCGGGGGGGGCGTATTTGAATTCGAGTCCTGGGGCAGGGCTATGTCGACACCCTTCTGCGCGGTGGGCGTGACCAGCATGAAGATGATGAGCAGCACCAGCATGACGTCGATGAGCGGCGTGATGTTGATGTCGGAGACGGCCGCCGGTCCGGCGGCGTAGTGAGCCTCTTCGTGCTTGACCTTCTTTTTCGCAGCAGCCTGAGCCATGGTCTAGCCCTCCACCTTGGGTTCGGAGATCAGGGCGATTTCCTCGATTCCGGCCTCGCGGCAGACGTCCATGATCTTCATGACTTCGCCGTACTCGATATTGACGTCGGCCTTCAGATACGCGACCTTGTCGGTGTCGCCACGCTCCTCAAGTGCGCTTTTGAGACGCTCGGCCAGTTCGGTGGTGCCGCCTTCGAGTTTCACACCCTTGAAGAAGATGGTGAGCCCCTTGGTGAAGCCGATCGTGATGTTATCGGGCTCGTCCTTGCGTTCTTTCGTGTTCGCCGCCTTCGGCAGCTCGACGTCGACACCCTTGTTGATGAGGGGCGTGATCACCATGAAGATGATCAGGAGAACGATCATGATGTCGGCCATGGGCGTGACGTTGATGTCCGCGACCGGCCCGCCTTTTTTTCCGCCGACTGCCATCGACATGGTGTATCAGGACTCCGTTTCAGAGGTTGCGATGCGGGCGCCCCGCAAGGGCGGCGCCTGCCTTGAAGACGAGTGACTAGGCGCTCTTCTTGACGAAGTCGAGCAGCTCGGAACCGGAATTGTCCATCTCGACCGTGAAGCCATCGACCTGGCCGGAGAAGTAGTTGTATCCCCAGACCGCGAAGATCGCGACGGCCAGACCAAGGGCCGTGGTGATGAGCGCTTCGGCGATACCCGCGGAGATCGCCGCGATGCCGCCCGAACCCGTCATCGCCATGCCGGAGAAGGCGTTGATGATGCCGAACGTGGTTCCGAACAGACCGACGAAGGGCGCGGTGGCGCCGGTGGTGGCGAGGAACGAGAGACCCTTCTTGAGATCGGCGAGATTCACCGCGGTCGCCCGCTGCATCGCGCGCTTCGCGGCTTCGAGGGCGGCGTCGCGATCGGTTTCACCGGTGGCGCCCTGGAACTGCCATTCCTGGAGACCCGCGAGAGAAACCTTTGCAAGGTGCGAGGACTTCATTCCCGCAGAACTTGAAAGGTCAACCGCTTCCTTCAGCTTCCCGGCCTTGAGGAGACGAGCCACGTCCGCGGCGTACTTGCGCGACTGGGTCTTGGCGGCGGTGTAGAGCTTCCACCGATCAAACATGATCGCGATCGACCAGACAGACATGATGAGGAGCGTGAGGACCACGCCTTTGGCAATCCAGCCCATGCTGGCCCACAGATGCGCCATATCGAATTGCATTTTTTTGAGACTCCTAAGGTCGGTTTATTGAGAGGTCGGGTTTCGCGTAAAAAGTCTTTAGTTGAGCCTGAAGTTCACCGTGACGGTCATGATGACCGGAACCGGCACACCGTTCAGGAGGGTGGGAGTGTACTGCCACTGCTTGACCGCGTCGATACCCGCCTGATCGAGCAGCGGAATGCCGCGGAGCACCTTGACATCCGTCACCCGGCCCTGGGGGCTGATCGTGCATTCGAGAATGACAATGCCCTGAACGCGCGCCTGCTTGGCGATGTCCGGATACACGGGGGCGACGTTCTTGGTCTTGGTCGGCTCTTTGATGTTGCCGCCCACGCGAACGGCTTGAACGGGAGCAGGGGGAGGCTCGGCGGGCAGGCCGCCGACGATGCCGCCGGCCACGCCGCCCGCGACACCACCCTCGACACCGCCTTCGGATCCGCCCTCAACGCCGAGGTCGATGCCGGCCGAAGGCTTGATTTCCTGCGGCACTTCGACGGGGGCCACGAACTTCGCTTCCTGCGGTACCGGCTTTGGGGCTTCCTTGACCTGGGATTTGGGAGCCGGGGGCGGCGGGGGGGGCGGCGGGGGAGGAGCGGCCGCGGGCTCGACGAAGAACGCCTTGACCGCAGCGGCGGGCTCGGGGAGGGGTTCCGCCTGGAGGAGGGGAACGATGATCACCGCGAGGAGGGCGATCACGTGCAGTCCAAGCGACACCGTGAAGAAAATCCCACGTTTGGGCTTGTGGCCCCCCGAGTCCGATTCCACTAGGTCCGCAAAAAGTTTTCGTTCCATCTGTCCCCTCGCTCTTGTCCTTGTCTTGGAGTCTTGGAAGGTCTCTCAAACGATCAAGAGGCGTTTTCGAAGGTGAGGAGTTCCGTTAACAGAAACCACGGCGCCCGAAAAGGTTCTCGTCTTGATGAGTACTGAGGATTCTAGACACCGCGACGAAATACTGTCAACGAACCGCCGCGCATTGTTTAACGGCATTTCAGCACGTCTTGGTACGTCAACACTCAAGCGCCTAAGATACTCCGCCTGACCGTACAGACCAGAGACGCGCGAAACACACGAATCGTTGACGGAACTTCGAGCGCTGCCCTACAATTCGGCGCAGATACCCCCGCCGCCATTCTTCCCCCCACCAACTCACCGGCCCGCCGATGCGGGTCGTGCGAGGACCAAGCCCTTGAAAGACACCAACATGAGGCACGCGATCCGGACCTTGGCCATTGTTCTTCTGGCGATCCCTGTCCTGAACTGCGCGCGCGTTCAGGCCCAGACGGCGCTTCGCGAAGGACACCGCCTCTACAAGGATGAGAGCTTTCGCAAGGCCATCACGTCCTACGAGTACGTCCTCGAGAAGGATCCGACGAACGTCGAGGCGACCTTCTACCTCGGCAGCTCGTTCCACCAGCTCTTCCGCCCGGGTAAAGACGACACCAAGGTCAACCTCGAGCAGGCGATCAAGAACTACAAGATCGTCCTCGCCGCGACCCCTCCCGCCGACGATCCGAAATATCCGACCCTCAAGCGAAATACTCTGTCGGCGCTCATCGGAATCTATGCCGACGATCCGTACCGGGATTTCGACGCCTCGATGAAATACGCCACCGAACTCACGAGCAGCGATCCGGGCAACCTTCAGAATCTCTTCGCCATGGCTAACCTCTATGAGAAGTTCGGCAAGGTCAACGAAGCCGAAGCGGCGTACCGAAAGGCCGCGCTCGAGGTGGCCCCGAAAGATCCCAAGGCCTGCGGCGCGCTCGCCGGCTTTTACAACAAGACGCTCTGGGACGACAAGGGAGTGCCGGCGGAGGAGGGCAAGACTCCCAAGAGCCGCTTTGACGACGCCGTGAACCAGTTGAAACTCTGCGCGGAACTCGAGCCCACCGATCCCAAGGGTTATTACACCGTGGCCACCTACTACTGGGACAAGTGCTACCGCGACCCCGATCTCGACGATGCCCGCAAAAAGCAGCTCGCCGATGAAGGCCTCGAGTTCGTGAACAAGGCTCTGACCATCAAGAGCGACTTTGTGGAGGCCTTGATCTACAAGGGCCTGCTGTTGCGTGAGCAGGCCAAGCTGACCCGCAACCCCGCCACCCGCAACAGCCTGATGGAGGAAGCCCAGGTCCTCCAGAAACAGGCCGTCGAACTCAAGAAGCAGCAGGAAGCTGAGCTCGCGGAAAAGGCGAAACAGGCGGCCGCCATGGCCACCACCAGCTGACTTCCGCTCCGGGACGGGAGGCAGGTCAGCGGGAGCGGGACTTCTTCGCCGTCTTCTTCTTCACCGACGAACCGGCTGGCCTTCGCGCGCGCGCGGCCTTGCGCGCGGCGGGTGAACTCGGCGCGGCTGCCCCGAGTCGCCGCACGTAGGCCGACAACATCTCGTTCTCGTAGGTGACGGAGTTCAGGAAAAGCGACTCCGCGAGGTAGGCGCGTTGCTCCGCCGCGGTCATCTGATCAATGACCGACATGATCTCCGATCGCATGGTCTCGAACGACGAGTTCAAAACGTTGCCCAGGGTCACCTCTTTGTAGAGGGCTTCGATGATGGCCAGAAGATCCCCGTCTATGGGGACCTCGAAGCCGGTGGACAGGCGCACCTTCCGGATCTTCGACATCGCTATTTCCCGCCCTCGGGCGAAAAGGCCCGGACCGCGTCATCTTCTTCGCGGAAGATCGGCACGATCTTGTGGACGCCGGCCATGGACAGCATCGTTTCGACGCGCGCCTGGGGGGCGAGGACGTGGAGCGCGCCGCCCTTGTCCTTGGCCAGGCGGTAGATGTCCATGATGCAGCCGATCGTCGCCCTGTCGATGTAGGAGACGGCCGAAAGGTCGAGGACCAGAGACCGGGCTCCCCCCTCCACCGCTTCCCGGGTCTTTGATACCAGGGTGGGCAGCAGGGGATAGATCACACGCGCGGTCTGCACGCGGATGATGGTT
>CAZBTT010000069.1:0-14059 GCA_964494295.1 uncultured Acidobacteriota bacterium | reverse complement strand
GTGACGGCTGATACACTGGTCATCGCGCCGCCGCTGATCGTCAGCGAGGACCAGATCGGCGAGATCCGCGATCGCGTCGCGACCGTGCTGCGGGCCGTCGCCTGAACCAGTCGCAAGCGGCAGGAAGGGGAGAGGAGATGAACGCCTCCCCTGACGCCGCCCAACTTTCCAGCACACTGCCCACTTTGCTGGGCTTGCCGGGCGAATTAGCGCGTTCACACCCGTGGACGAACACGACGTGGAGGCGACCGTGCCCGCACCAGCTCCCAGCATCCGCCGCGACGGCCTTATGGCCCTTGCGTATCGAACCGAGCGGAGTTCGAGCCGCCTTGGATCGATGGTGGCCCGCATCATGCGCAATCGCTTCAAGGCAATGACGGGGCTTGCACTCATTGGCGCCACGCGCATGAGCGAGGCCGAGACCCTGGTCATTCTCCACGCCCTCGCGAGGTAGGCGGCCAGCGGCTGTGACAACGAGGGCTTACTGTGCCATCGGCGGAACCTTCATGTGCCAGTCGGTTGCGTTCTGCAGCGCCCAGCCAACACGCAACGCCATCGCCTCATCCCCGCCGCGACAGACGATCTGCAGCGACAGCGGTAGCCCCGCTGCCGTTACTCCATTGGGCACCGCCAGCCCGCACAGATCGAGGAAATTGACCCAGCGCGTCAGGAACGCCGGCGTCGTCGACTGGTCCACCTCGGCGACTGGGATGGCCGCTGTCAGCGCCGGCGGACACAGGATGGCATCGATGCCCTCGATGCCGCGGGCGAACTCTTGCTTCAAGCGCTCGCGCTCGGCCAGTACGGTCAAGTACTCGTGCGATGAGATCGTCGCGCCCGCTCGCACGCGAGGCCGGATGGCCTCGTCGATCGGCAGCTCGTTGTTGTCGACGATATGGCTGAGCAGCGCATACGCCTCCGCCGACATGATGCGCCCCGTTGCGCTTCCAAGGTCGCGGAAGCTGCGGTCTCCGCTCGGCCGGACGAACTCAAGGGTCAAGCCCTTTGCGCCTTTGTCACCTTGAAGGCGGGCGCCGCCGGCGCGGACCAGTTCGCCATCGAGGCGATGAAGGAAGAGTTGAAGGCGCACGTCGCGAAGGAAATCGGACCGATCGCGAAGCCAGACGACATCCGCTTCACGGACGCCTTGCCCAAGACCCGCAGCGGAAAGATCATGCGGCGCCTCCTGAGAGACATTGCCGCCGGCTCGCTGACCGTCGGCGATACGACGACGCTGGAGGATTTCTCGGTCCTGGCCAAACTGCGGGAAGACGAGGAGTGACCGGAACTATCGAAGTGTCCGATAAGATATATTATGTAAACTATTATGCTTGAGGCTGAGCTGGCCAAGCCTCATCGGGTCAGCAGTTTGTCGTTCCATGCCGGGTATCGGTGCCAGAACACCGGCGTCTGTTGCTCGTCCGGCTGGGAAATTGCCGTCGAGTCCCCCGTCGAGCTGCGCCTCCGTCCACGTCTTGGCGACGCGACTCCGCGGCTGCCCAACGGCCCGGACGGCTTCACACCCATGGCCACGCCTCCCGCGGGCTGCCGGTCCGCCTTCCGCCGGACCGATGCCGGTACTTGCTGGTTCCGCGACCCGGAGCGCCGCGACTGCGCGATTCACAGGGAATTTGGCGTGGACGCTCTCGCCTCGGCCTGCCGGCAGTTTCCGAGGATCGCTGTCCTCGAGCCGGACCAGGTGTCGGTCAGCCTCTCGCACTTTTGTCCGACGGCCGCCGGCCTCCTTTTCCTGCCGTCCTCGCCCCTAACCCTGGTCGAAGCTCCCAAGGCCTTTCCGTCGTCCTGGCCCTACGAGGGACTCGACGCGCGGCTCGCTTGTTCCCCACTGCTTCTGCCGGAAGTCCTGCTGGGCTCCGACGGGCTCCGGAGTCTCGAGCAGGAGACCGTTAAGTTGCTTTCGGAACCCGGCGTCCACGCGGGAGTGGCCCGACTTAGCCGTGCGGTGGGACGGATTCGAGATTGGGCGCCTTCGGCAGGCCCGATGCCGAGGTTCGTCGCGGATTGCTTCGACGTGACGTCGCGGGTCTCCGTACCGGGGTTGAGGCCTTCTGACCCGCGGCCCGTCTTGCGGACATCGGTTCCGCCGGGGGTGTGGACGCCGGAATTGCCGGACTTCGCGCCATTCGAGGGGACGCCTTCTCCCGCGGTCGATCTCGCCCTGCGGAGGTACGTGGCGGCACGCCTCGTCGCCGGTTGGATCCTCTATCTCGCCAACGACCTCTACGTCACCGCGAATTACCTGAAGTTCTGCCTCGACGTGGCGCATCTGTTCGAAGGGGCTCGGGAGCGCTCCGAACCGGAGACGGTACGGTGGCGCGAGGCGATCCGGAGCTCGGACCTATGGATCCTTCATCATTGCGATCCTGAACTACTCGCCGGGAACCTGAGATAGCGTTCGCCGGGATGCCACAACACACCTCGGTCCTCGGAAAACTCCCGGTCGACCGATTCTTGAAGAGGTACTGGCAGCGGGAACCCCGGGTGGTTCGCGGCGCCTTCGCGGCCTTTCGCGATCCCCTGACTCCCGACGAACTCGCCGGCCTCGCCTGCGAAGCCTCGGTGGACTCCCGGCTCGTGATGGAGCGAGGCGGAAGGAAGCCCTGGCAGGTCACGCGAGGGCCGCAGAAGGCGGCCACGTTGAAGCGCCTCCCGCGATCCCATTGGACCCTGCTGGTCGAGTCGATGGATCGCCATTCCGAGGAGATCGCGGCGCTGGCGACCGCCTTCTCGTTTATACCGCGATGGCGCATGGACGACATCATGGTCAGTCTGGCGCCGGTTCATGGAACCGTCGAGGCGCACATCGACAGCTACGATGTGTTCCTGATTCAGGGGCAAGGGCGACGCCGCTGGGAGGTGGATCGGCGCGCGGTGGCGGACTACCGTCTCGGGCTCGATCTGCGGATTCTGAAGAAGTTCAGACCCGAGGACTCGTGGGTTCTTGAACCTGGCGACATGCTCTACGTTCCGCCGGGGGTGGGACATCGAGGCGTAACCGTGCCAAGTGACGCGGAGATAGCACTCACCTACTCGATCGGCTTTCGTGCTCCCTCGTCGGCCGATCTGATCTCATCGCTGCTCTCACGTGCCGTGGCGCGGGATACGCCGCGCCTTTTCTCGGATGCCGGCCGTCGGATGGTCAAGGACGCGGGTGAACTGAGCAAGCCGGACCTCGCGGCCCTGCGGCGTTTCCTCAACGCCGAGGTCGGTGCCGCCGAGCCGGAGGACTGGGCTCTCGCTGCGGGTGAGGCGGTGACTGCGGGCGGCGGAGCATCCGGGGCGAAAACGGGGATGAAGGCCGAAAGCATTTCGCGCCGTCTCCGCGGCGGTTCCCGCGTCGTGCCGACGGCCGGGGCGCGCGTGACCTGGTGCCGACTCGACAACGGACGCGCCGCATTGTTCGTCAACGGCGAGAGCCGCGTGTTGACCCGGGATGAGGCCTTCGCGGCTTCGTTCTTGTGTGGGAAGGCGTCGCGAGACGCCGGCCGTCGGCTGGCCACGTCACCGAAGCTGCTCCTGCTGGTTGTGGATCTGCTCCGAGCCGGCGTGGTTGCGTTGAGCGATTGACAACGCCCCCGCTCACCGCGAAGGCTGGCGGCCGGGGGCTCGTGATCACAAGTTGCTTCCCGGTGATCGGATGCTCGATCACGAGTCGCTCGGCGTGGAGCATGAGCCTCGGAGCGTTGATAGAGCCTGAACCGTACCGAGTGTCGCCGATGATGGGCGCACCGGCCGACGCGAGGTGAACCCGGACCTGGTGTTTCCTTCCGCTCACCGGCCTCGCCTCCACGAGCCACCGGTCGCGGCCCATGCCTAGAACCCGTATCCGGGTCAGGGCCGGGAGTCCCCCGGAATCGGGCCGAGCGGTTCCGTTCTTTAGAATCGCGATTGGACTGTCGATGGACATGGTCTTTGGCCATTCGATGGCCGGCCGCTGGACAAGCGCGACGTACGTCTTGTCGACTTGCCTGTCCGCAAAACTCTCGCTCAGCGGGGCGTTGGCTTCCCTGGCCTTCGCGAACAACACGACACCGGACGTCCCCGCATCCAACCGGTGATGGACGAACACGCGACGGCCGACGTGGCACTCGACAAGAGCGGTGAGGCTCGGCCGTGCCGCGTCCGCGGTCTCGTGAGTCGGCAGACCCGCAGGTTTATCGGCGGCGATCAGCCATTCGTCTTCGAACAGGACGGCCAGAGTGGACGAAGGTTCGGCAACGGGAATCCAATCGAGGTTCCTCACGAACACTGAAGGCCCGCGACGAAGGACGAGACCAGAGTCCCGCACGATCCGCCCACCGACCGTGACGAGTCCCTTGAGGATGGCCTTCCGCGTGAGCCCCCGAGGGACCGGGCGCCCCACTGCCCGGGTCAGTTCCGTGGCGAGCCAGCGGTCGAGGGGAACCATCGCGTCCTCACGGACCACGATGGAGACGGGCTTCATTGACTCTTCGACTTCTCCCGATCCCGCTCACGCAGGCGAGTTCCGATCCAGAGGGTTCGGTGAAACGCGGTCACGAAGGTGCCGATGGCGATGATGGTCAGGACGAACATGACCACGGTTCCCTGGGCCCAGCCGAAGGAAAGGGCGATCGGTCCATCGAAGAAGACCGCGAAGACGAGGAGGGCGATTCTCTCCGCACGCTGCATCAGCCCTTCCTTGCACAAAACGCCTTGCGACTCGCCGCGGGCCCGCGTGTAACTCACGAGGAGCGAGCCTGTGATGGCGGCGGCGGCGAGCAGCGGGCCCCAGGGGCTGTCGCGAAGAAAGTAGACGAGGCCGAGGAAGGCGAAGACCTCGACGAAGCGGTCGAGGGTCGAGTCGATGAAGGCCCCGTAAGACGAAGCCAGTTTCATGTGCCGCGCGATCCGCCCGTCCATCACGTCGCAGATTCCACCAAGAAGCATCACGACTCCCCCCCAACCAAGACGGCCGAGGGCGAAAAGCGTGCCCGCGACCGCTCCCAGGAAAAGGCCCAGCCAGTTGAAGAAATCAGGCGTCAGTTTGAGAGCCAGGCTCAACCGTTCGATCGGGCCGATCGCCCACATGAACCAATGGACCAGGAAGTTGCCGAGGCCCATTAGGAACTGCGTTCCCTTGTCCTTCGCATCCTTGTCCTGCTTCTGGCCGAAAGCGGCGTAGACGACCATCGACGCGATGGCGATGGCGAGAACGATGAGAGCGTTGCGAAGAGGCGTATGCATTGGGGTCAGGGAACGACCTTATACCGATCGCCCTTTGCCACGTTGCCGGGCCAGGAAGCGGATGATCCGAGGCCAGAGGAACACAAAGGGCAGGCGGCGCTCCCACGGACCGAGCACGATCGTCTCTCCCGAGTGGCGTTCCGCCTTCTTGACGATGTAGTCGAGCCAACCGTCGAAGGTGATCGCGTGTTTGGGCCAGCGCGCGGTGGCCCGCACCCGCGACCATTCCATGAAGGCGCGACGACCAAGGTTGCCCGAGTCCGTGGCCGTGCCGGCGAGCGAATATGTCCCCTGCCCCGTCTCCTTGAGTTGGCCCTGCGCGGCCAGTCGACGAAGGACCCCCTCGAAGATGGGAATGAGCCGCGGCGCCTGGGCGGTGGAAAGGGCGTCGGCGCGTCCGCCGGCTTCAGGGCGCACCTCAAATCGGAAGGAGGTCCGAAAGAGTTGTCGCAGGTATTCCTCCGGGGCGAACGTACTCGGAAGGTCCGGCCTCACCCAGTCGAGAGTCACAAGACGCGCCGACTCGACTGCGGCTTCGACCTGCTTCTCGAAGTCCTCGTCGCGCGCCCACACCACATGCACATCCTGGAACAGGCGGCCCGCGAGAAACTGGTCCTTCCGTCGATTCGAAGTGGCGCGGCGCAGGGCTTTGAGGGAGAGGACGGACGCCTTGACGAGCCAGGAATCCCGGGCCAGCCGGATCTGCGTGGGGGGAAGGAGCGGGTCGAGGAGCGAGAGGACCCACGGACTTCGGCGCAGCAGCCCCGCGTTTCGCATGGCCCTGTAGAACCTCTCGGGCTCGTCGCAGACGAGCATGAGGTCATAGGCGCTCGCTGAGGTGGTGGCGACACCCGAGCTGCGCGAGCCGAAGAAGACAGCGGCGCCGAGCGTATCCCCGGACGCCTCGGCGAGGTCCCTCAGGAGGGCGAGCCCTGGCCCGTCCAGGACCCGCACGGCGGTCTCATTCGCGTTCAGGGCGCGGCCTCGGCGCGCATCTTCGCGAGTTCGCGAATCATGGTCTGTCGGCGCTCCTCGACGAAACCCTCGAGCTCGTCACGGGTCCCCGGAGACACCGCGCACTCGACCACCTTCAGCCGGCCCTTCACCGAGCCCAGCCCGAAGAACGAGTCCATGACCGTGCGGAGACGCCAGAAGCCGTCGCACACGATCGTCCAGACCGGAAGCTGCCGGCCCTCGAGCAGGGCGATCAGGCCCGCCGGGCGGAACGCCGCGATCTCGCCGTCGCGGGTGCGGTGGCCTTCGGGGAAGAGCATCACGGCGTGGTGCAGACCCTCATCCGCCGCGCGTTTGATCGCCAACACCGCCCCCGCCCGATCGCGCCGCGGGTCGATAACGATGCAATCGAGATAGCTGATGGCCTGGGACACCGTCGGAATGCTCCGCGCGTAACGCGAACGGGCCACGAAACGAGGCAATCGCGGATGGAGGATATGGATCAGAGCCGGGATCTCGAGCACAGACTGGTGGTTCATGATCACGACGCCTGGCTGCGCGCACTCGATGTCGCCCTCGATATCGATCGTGGCTCCACCGAGGCGAATGAGCGAGGTGAGGCTCCTGGCGATCCAGGTCACCCAGCGCGCTCCAAGCTCCCTCCGCCTTCCGGGGCCGAGGGCGAGGAGGGGCACCACGACGAGGTAGAGAACCAGCGGCGCGATCACGCCCAGCAGGAACAGGCACGCGAGCACGGCCAGGAAACTGCGGATCGCCCTCAGCAGGCGCATCACGGAACCAGGACCTTCAGCGCTCCAGGGAGCGTCTCGATGGTCAGAGATGCCCCCTTCGCCTGGCGCCACTCCCCATCGGTTTCGAATGAGGGAGGCGCCTCGAAATTGAAGACGGCGCGGACGGCGAGGACGGTTCCTACCCCGGCGAGCTGGTTATGCCGCCCCTTGAGCAAGGCTCCCATGGCCTTCAGTCGAGCGAAGAAGCCGAGGTCGCCGAACGTCACGATGTCGAGCTTCCCATCTTCGAGCGAGGCGTCAGGCGCGATCGCGAAGCCGCCGCCGAACTTGCGGGCGTTCGCGACGATCACCATCATGTGGGTTCCGGAGGGGCCGGGCCGGCCATCCAGCAGGCTGGTCAGGCCAAACCCCGGATACGCCTTCATCTCAAGGAGCGCGCAATAAAGATAGAGCAACTCGCCGCGCAGCCACTTCACCCGGAACGACCGCTCGAGCACCGCCATGTCGAAACCGAAGCCGGCGACGTTCAGGAAATGACGGTCTTCCACCTTGCCCACGTCGATCGCGCGCGTCTTTCCCGCGGCGATGATTTCGGCGCAGAGCTTCAGATCGTTCTGAGGGATATCCAGGCTTCGCGCCAGGTCACATCCCGTTCCGCCAGGCACAAGACCCAGGGAGACCGCCTTCCCTGATTCCATGATCGCGTGGCCGATGTTCGAAGTGGTTCCATCGCCGCCTACCGCCACAATGCGATCGAAGCCCTGACCGATCGCCTGGTGGGCGAGACGTTCCTCGTCGCCCTTGGCCGAGGTCAGGCCGAACTCGACGCCATTTCCGCCGAATACTTCCCGGATCCGCGGCTCGAGACGGCGGCCCCGACCCTTGCCAGAGTTTGGATTCAGGATGACAAAGGTTCGGGACATCAAAACCGTCCTGCTGCGTCGACCGAAGAGCCGGGCTCGAAGCGCCCGGCCTTGATCAGAGGGTCTTCAGGGGATCGAACGTCTGACGGCCGTTCCGCATCCACAACTCGCGGAAGGGAGTGGCGTACACGTCTTCAATGCTGAGCGCCTTGTTGAAGGCGTGATCGTGAAGAACGATGGAGCCCTTCTCATCCTCGTGCTCGCTCTGCTCGCCTTCCATGACGATGCTCGCGAGGTACTTCCCGGAATCATCGGCCATGAACGACTGGTAGAGGTGGTTCACGGGAGCGAAGGCGTGCGCGGCCACGGTGAGTTCCGCGATGGGTGCCCCGGCGAGATCGCTCACGCGGGCCACGCCCACATTGGGCTTTGACCGGTCGAAGTCGATCCGGATGTCTTCCATGAAATGCGGCAGGTGCCAGCGCTCGATGGCGTGATCGCGCGCCGCCTTCGTGGTGGTGGCCACCAGATAGGGATACATGGCCGACTTCGGAAGGCGTTCACCGGGCTTCACCAGCGGGGAGACGATGACGGCCATCACGACCTCACCGTACTCACCCACCGAGCTTTCGTTGAAATCGAACGCGGTCATGGCGAAGATGGAGGTTCCGTGGTGAACCTCGACCGGCTCCAGGTGTTCGGGAAGGATTTCGCGAGCGTTCTCGGTGGGAAACTCGAAGAACGCGCTCATCGCATCCCGATACCCGTAGATGGTTACTGGCATACACCCTCTTCGCGCAGAACGGACGCGATCACACGCACGGCGGTTTCGAGATCGGCCTCGGTGTGCGCGGCCGAGACGGAAATGCGCAGACGCGACTTGTGCTTCGGCACCGCCGGGTAGGTCACCGGCTGCAGGAACAGGCCGCGGTCCTGGATCTTCTCGGCGACCGCGAACACACGGGCGTCGTTGTTGACCATGACCGGCATGACCTGGGAGTTCGACTTGCCGATGTCGACACCCTCTTCCGCGAAGCGCCGACGCAGGAACGCGACGTTCGACCACAACTTCTGGCGAAGTTCAGGCTCGGCCTGCACGATCTTGAGTCCAGCAAGCAGCCCCGCCACGAGCACGGGAGAGAGGTTGCAGGAGAAGAACCGCGACCGGCCGAACGCATTGATGTAGTCGACAAGCTTGCGGCTGCCCGCGACGAAACCGCCCTGGCCGCCGAGGCTCTTCGAGAACGTCCCGAGGTGGAAATCGACCTCGTTGTCGAGTCCGAAGTGCTCGGCCACGCCGCGGCCGTTCTGGCCGAAGAGAAACGTCGAATGGGCCTCGTCGATGAGCACGCGTGCGCCGTGTCGCTTCGCGACTTCAAGCAATTCCGGCAGGGTGCAGATGTCCCCATCCATCGAGTAGACGCCTTCGACCACGACGAGCTTCTTCCCCTTCGCCTTGCCGAGCTTGCGCTCGAGGTCAAGCGGATTGTTGTGGCGGAAGAAGACCGTGTTGGACTTGGCGAGGATGGCGCCATCGACCACGGAAGCGTGCGAGTACTGGTCGAGGATGATGGAGTCGCCGGCGCGCATGAGCCCGGAGATAAAGCCGACGTTGGCGCTGTAGCCGGTCGGGAAGACGACCACGGCCTCCTTGCCCTTGAAGCGGGCCAGTTCGGCGTTGAACTCCTCATGAATGTCGAAGGTGCCGGAGAGGATGGGCGAACCGGAAGCTCCGAGACCGTACTTCTCCACCGCCTTGATCGCGGCTTCCTTGACCTCCGGGCGGTACGAGATGCCGAGATAGTTGTAGGAAGCCATGTTGATCAGGTCGTGGATCCGGCCCGTCTTGCGGTTGCGGACGTGGACCCTGGTCTCAGGCGCGCCCTGAAGCGGCTCGGAATAGAGGTAATAGCCGTTAGGCAGGGCCTCCCGGTACCACTCGGAGAACGGCCCGAGGAGGTTCATGGGGTCATCCCCCGCTCCATAGTAGAAGTTGGAGTAGTCGTATTCCGCGAAGTTGGAGCCGGGTTTTGTTTCTGGGGGCATGGCGAAGAGTCCTCGTCGGATGGGTCAGCGGTGGAGCCGGATAATATCAGGACTTACCTTGAGTTGCCCTTAAGGACCGCCCTCGACTGACGCGGCGGTCAGTCGGGTTTGATCAGGTTTCCAGCCACTCTCCGGGCCACGAATCGGGGCAGGAAACGCTGAGCGAAGAGCGACATACGGTCGAGGCCGCCAGGGAGGTGCAGCGTCCGGCCGCCGCCGAGGGCCGCGTCCAGCGAACTGCGAGCCACGTCCTCGGCGCTCATCGAAGGACCGCGATCGAAACGGCTTCCCTTGGTCCCCGCAACGGCCTGGAAGCCCGTCGGAATGTTGCCGGGGCAAAGTGCCTGGACTCTCACTCCGGTCCCATCGATCTCGTCGGCCAGCGCCTCGGTGAACGAGAGCAGTCCGGCCTTCGTTGCCGCGTACACGTTGAGGTACGGAACGGGCTGGAAGGCCCCCATCGAGACCACATTGATCAATGTCCCGCCCCGCGCCGCGACCATGGGTCCGAGGGCGGCCCGGCTCAGACGCATGGGGGCCTCGAGATTGACCCGAACCAATTGACTGATGTTCGCGTCCGCCTGATCGAGCACCTTGCCCCGATATCCCACGCCCGCGTTGTTAACGAAGAGCGAGATCCCGCCGAGTTGAAGGCGACGGGCCACGGTGGAAATTCCCTCCTCCGTCCCGAGATCCGCCGCGAGAACATCGACGGACACAGCACCGAGTTCCGTCTTTAGAGCGTCCAGAAGGCGCACGCGCCTCGCGACCAGAATCAACGAAAAGCCTCGCTTCGCGAGTTCCCTCGCGAAGGCTTCACCGATTCCGGAAGAGGCTCCGGTGACCATCGCCAGCTTCTCGCTCATCGTTCCCCGTTCTTGACGCTCAGTTGGGGTGGAGCATAACGTCGGCCCGGTGAACGCCCACTCGCCCGCGAAAGGCCCCCCCTCTCACTTGGTCGTGGCGGTCGCCCTCTCCTTCCTCGCCGGCGCACTGGCGGTTTGGATTGGACATCGGCTCGCGTCGTCCGCCATTGTCGATATCGGTCCGACCGATGCGAACTACGTCTCGGGATTCCGCGACATAGAGAGGGATGGGCCTGCATACTTCCGGTGGTCCGCTGTCCCCTCTTCGAGCGTCCTGGCGCCCGTTCGGTTTTGCGGCCCCGGAACGCTCCAGATCCGTGCGCGGCGACATTTCTTGGACCCGGCGATATTGACGGTTTCCCTTGGGGGCGTCGTCCTCGGCCGGCGGTCGATTCAGGCTGGAGGCGACCAGCCATACGATGTCCTTGAATTTCCAGTTTCCAAAGTGTCTTGTGTATCAGGCGCTGTAGTAGTACTTGAAGCTTCGGTCGGAAACGGACGCCCCCTCGGCGCCGCGGTTGACTGGCTCAGGTTCCGGAGCGATTCGGGTTTTCGATCGGCGAAGTCGAGTTTGCTGGCGGGTGGCCTCTCGCTCGCGCTGATCGCCACGTCGCTGATGATCCTCGGCGTCATAGGTTGGCCGATCCTCACCATCAACGGTCCCCTGGCTCTTCTCATCGGTCTCATCTTCGCCACCGATCCAGTCGCCGGCGAGCGGATTTTGCGGGGCGGTCTGGTCGCCCTCGTTCTGACCTTGACGCTTGGCCTCGTGATTGCGCGACTGTCGGGCCTCGCGGTCCTGTCAATCCGGAGTCGGGCGCTCCTGGCGGCAAGCGTTCTCGTTGCCCTGGCCATCCGCCTGGCGTTTCTACATCCTCAGGCGTTCTACCCGGACTACCGCGTCCACGCCCTGGTCCAGGAAACCTACTCGAGCCTGGGTATTCAGCGATTCCTCGCCCAGCTCTTCGAGATCCAGTACGCGAGAAGCCTTGGCCTTCAGCAGATTGGCGGGAACTGGTATCCCTTTCCCTATCCGCCGGGGCCGTACGTGCTCATAGGCGCAGTGCAGGTCGCGTCGGGCCTCGACCCCCTCGACGCAGCGATAGCCGTTGCCGCCGCCGCCGCCGCACTGATACCTGCCGTGACCGTTGCCCTTGGTCTCCGGCTGGGTCTCACCCCCGCGGTCGGACTGGCGGCGGCATTCTTTCTGGCCCTTCAGCCCCTTCTCGTCCGGCGGATGGCGCTCGGCTACTTCCCCGGGGTTATCGGCCAGTTCGTGGACAGTCTGGCTCTCCTCGTCGTCGTGGGTTGCTTATCGGACGAAGCCCATTGGACCCGCCGTTGGTGGACCGTGGTCGGGCTCCTGCTCGCCGGGTTTCTTGTCTACACCCAGTCGATCGCCAACTTCGGCCTCTTGATCGGATCCCTTCTCGGCCTTGAACTGGTTCGCCGAAGCCCAGCGGCCGTAGGAGCGATCAGGGTCGGGGCAGCGGCGTTGATCGCGCTTACTCTCTCGGTCGGGGCCTTCTACTGGCGTTACGTTCCAGTGATGGAGAACGTCGCGGGCCACCAGCCTCAAGCAGAGTCGCGTGTCCTCGATCGCCTCGAACAGATTCGTGAGAACTCGCTGGGATCTCAGGCCGCGGTCGTAGACGACGATATGAACGATCCGTTCGCTGGAACCACGGTCAATCCTCTTCGCGGACTGGGTCGGCTGGCCGCCCGGCTGTGGAGGTTCAACGGACCCTTTGTCTTCGCCATCCTCGCTGGACTCTGGCTGGTGTGGCGGCAGGCGGATCGATCTCGAGGTAACCTGCTCCTCGCCTGGGTTCTGGTGTCCGTCTGGATCAGCGTCCTGGCAGCAGGGCTGCCGTCACCCAACGGGTTCCAACACCTGAAGGACCTCGAGTTCGTGTCCCCGCTACTCGCGCTTGGCCTTGGACTTCTCGCGACGCACATGCGGGAAAGGAGCACCGCGCTCGCCTGGGCTTTCGGGGCGGTCTGGATGGTGTTCGCGGGCCGCGCGTTCCTACTCGAGTTCCAAGAGCGGCTGCTGCCCCTGGCCGGCCTCTGATCCCCCGCCGCCTAAGACCTGGTTCCGATCGCCTTCGGCTCCTTCGAGCGGATCTCGCCGGTCAGCTCCTCGAGCGCGGAAACGACATCGGCTTTCGAGACGTCCGCGCGACCAAACTTCAGCGAGAGGGCCAGGCCGCGATCGCGGCCCGTCTTGTAGTGAAAGACAAAGTTCTTGGGGCGCCCCTTTCGGTCAGGAACCGCCTTGATCAGGCGGCGGGCCTCAGCCCGCGTCGGCGCCGAACCGGTTTTCTGAAGGGAGTCGATAAACGAGACCATTTTCTCGGGTGTCTGCTGCCGAACTACTTGAATCAGCACTGACTTAGACGCAATGTCGGCCAGCCGACAGAGCTCTCGGACCCGGTCGGGCATGGCGGCAAGGGTCAACGTCTCGGTAACCGTGGATCGGCTCTTTCCGAGCTTCTCCGCCATCATCTCGTGGGTATATCCATGGGCCTCGGCGAGGACCTTGAGGCCGTCAGCTTCTTCAAATGCGGTCAGGTCTTTGCGCTGGAGGTTCTCGATCAGAGCGATCTCCATGACCTCGGGATCGGAGAGTTCCTTGATCACGCAAGGCATCTCCGGCAAGCCGGCCTCCACCGCCGCACGGTAACGACGCTCCCCCGCCACGATCTGAAAGCGGGATTCCTTTCGCCTGACGAGGATCGGTTCGAGGATTCCTTTCTCGCGTACCGAGGCCACGAGTTCAGAGAGATCACCGACGTTCTGACGGGGCTGATTCGGGTTCGGATCGATATCTTCGAGCGGGATCGATTGGCCGATCGGCGAGCCGGCAGCACGGCCAAGCTGATCGATGAAGTGGCTGTCGTGACGCATCCGGAGGGAGGTTGGAAGGCCGACTCGTTTGACGCTAGACACGTTCGATCACCTCTTCGCAAAGTTTGTAGTATTCGAGCGCGCCGCTGGACTGGGGCGCGAACGTGAAGATCGACTCCCGATGGGCAGGGCTCTCCTCGAGCCGAATGCTCTTGGTGATGGTGGTCTTGAAGACCTTGTTCCCGAAGAGCTGAACGATGGCCTTCTGGACATCGCGGGCCAGCGTGGTCCGTCGGTCGTGCATGGTAATCACGGCGCCAAGGAGTTTCAGTTCGGGGTTCGGCCGGGCGCGGATCTTCTCAACTGTCTCCAGGAGGTCCTCGGTGCCTTCCAGCGCGAAGTAACTCGACTGAACGGGAACGAGGACATGGCTCGAGGCGACGAGCGCGTTCGCGGTGATGATCCCGAGCGTGGGCGGGGTGTCGATGACGATGAAGTCGTA
>CAZBTT010000068.1:0-14220 GCA_964494295.1 uncultured Acidobacteriota bacterium | reverse complement strand
TGGTCGCCGCTCTCGCCGCCGCGGCGGTTCTTCGACGCACCGTGCTCAAGGCTCCCAGGCCGACGCTCATCCTGGAGCTGCCGCCGTATCGCCGTCCGCTGTTCCGCAACCTCGCCGTGAACGTGGGACAACAGGTGCGGTCGTTCCTGGTCGAAGCGGGAACCGTGATCCTGTCGCTCACCATCATCCTGTGGGTCCTCCTTTCCTACCCGCGGCTCGCGGAGACAACCGAGGCCTTCGCCGCGCGGCAGGCCGAGGCCGCCGCGACCTTGAGCGGGGAGGCGCTCGAGGCTCGCCGTGCCGAACTCGCCTCCGCCGAGGCCGGCCAACGACTCCGAGAGAGCGTCGCGGGGCGCCTCGGGCATGTCCTCGAGCCGGTTCTCGAGCCCCTGGGCTTCGACTGGCGGGTCGGCATCGGCATCCTCGGGGCTTTCGCCGCGCGGGAGGTCTTCGTATCAACCCTCGGCATCGTGTTCGACATCGCCGATGCGGACGAGAACAACGAGTCCTTGCGGCAGGCCCTGAAACGCGCGACCTGGCCCGACGGACGCCCCTTGCTGACACCGCTCAGCGGCGTCTGTCTCATGGTCTTCTGCGTCCTCGCCTGTCAGTGCATGAGCACCCTGGGCGTGGTCGCTCGCGAATCGCGCTCGTGGAAATGGCCGGCGTTTCTCTTCACCTACATGACCGTCCTCGCCTACGTGGTCACGCTGATCCTCTACCAGACCGGCCACGCGTTGGGGATTGGGGTATGAGCCTCGATTGGCAGGACGCCGCGGTAGCGGTGATCGCCGTCCTCGCAGCCGTGTTTCTGTACCGTCACTTTCGTCCCCGGCGCGGTGGAGGCGTCACAATGATCCCGACAGCTTCGCTTCGTGTGCGCCGACCGCGGACGCCGCCTAAACCTAACGAAGAGGCAGAGTAGGCCGTCGACTTCGTCAGGGCTGGCCAGCAGGCCATACCCCGCGATCCGCGGCGGCCCAGGCCGCGAGTTGAAACAAACCCGCCAGAGCGGCGAAGACGGCGACCACGAAGGACTGCGGTTCGAAGGCTCCGGCGGTCGTGGTCGCCACAGGTCCCGGCAGAGCGGCGAGGACCAGGAGAGAGACGACCCGCAGCAGGTTCACCCGGTCTTCGCTTCGCGGAGACCGGAGCTTCCAGAAAGCGGCCCCGAAGAAGCCGAAGAGGGCGAGGGGGAGGAGGATGGCAGGAGCCTCGATCCTGGATGAGCCCAGGCGGACTGTGTCGGCCTGGTCCGTCATGGTCCAGTACGAGTCCGTGGCTCCCTCGTTGGGAGTGGTGCTCGGATAGAAGCCCGGCGACGCGGCAGTCGCCCGGGGCCATAGTTTCCGGAACGACACCGTTGAGAGCGTACGCTCAACAAGGATGCGTGCAAACCAGGCCGGTTCCGCCTGGATGCTCTCCATAACGATGCGGCGCATGATCGCCTCGCTTCTTTCGCTCACCCTCTCGCGCCCCCCGTGCTCGCGAAGGACGGGCAGACCCGCACCATCGAGAAAGACGTCGCCGTGCGTGCGATCGAAGTCACCCAGCCCCTGCCAGTAGGTGATCCAGATGTCGTGAGAGGCGGGAGCGGCGTCTCCTCCGAATCGATCGGCGGCCCGGCGAGAGGAGTCCGCGATGTGCGCGCGGAGGAGAACCGTCGGGCTCAGCAAGCAGATCGCCGCTCCCAGCGCGGCCCCGACGCGGCGCCCACGGGGGGCGCTGATCCGCATCGCACCCAAAGAGGAGATGATCAGGAGGGCGGGCAGGACGGTCCAGGATACCGATCGCGCCGTGACGCCCAGAGCGAGGACGATGCCGGCGATGAGAGATCGTCCGACGAGACCGGGAAGCGTGGTCCGGTGGCCAAGGGCGCCGATACCCAAGGCCAGACAGGCGAGAATCGAGACCAGGTAGAACCCGGCCGCGGAGTAGCCGAGAGTGAGCACATCCACGCAGAAGGACGAAATCGCGACCAGCAATGACACGACGAATCCGAAGACCGCCCATCCGGCGCGCGAGGCTTCCGTCATGATCCACAAAAGCACAAGCGCCGTGAGAGCGGGGGCCAGCCAGAACAGCAAGCCGGGACTGACTTTCCCGAGGAGGCGAAATCCCCATCCGAGCAGGAAGGCCCGACCTCGGTCGTCGAAGCCCTGGGCGACCCGAGGCCGGCGCGGAAAAAGATCCGCCGCGGGGAAACCCTCCCATGGACGGGAAAGACGCGCCCGGTTCGCCCTCTCGAGCTGACCGAACGTTTCCTTGAAGGTGGCGAAAGCCACCTGGCCCTTTCTCGAAAAGGCGTTGGTCACGAGATACGGGGCGACTGGAAAGCTATCGAAAGCCGCGAGACCCGAGCCGATCGCAACATCGTCCCAGGCCCGGGTCCAGTCCCCGGAGCGGGCCTTGAAATCGACCCCGCTGGTGCGGGCCCGGGTGTTCCAGATGAGGGCGGCGATCGGAGCGAGTGTGAGTAGGATTGTAAGAATGGCCCTGCTCGCATCGCGCGGTGAGACGGACCCCTTGGCCCCGGTGCGACTTCCCTGGCTGGGTGGAACGGCGTGGTCGTTGTTCATCCTGGTGCTTCTATTCCACTACTGGACGGTGGCGTCGAGCCGTGTCGATCTGAACCTGAGTTCGAGGGCAGGGGATTTCTACAACCTCCTGGCGGAGGGGTTGATGGAGCGCCGATTGAGTCTGCCCGTCGAGCCCGATCCACGGCTGCTGGCGCTTCCCGATCCGTACGATCCGAGGGCCAACGCGACCTACCGTATTCCCTCGGTCACCCACGACCTCTCACTCTTTGAGGGACGTTACTACATCTACTTTGGGGTCACTCCCGCGGCCACGCTCTTCCTTCCTTTCCGGTTGATCACGGGCAAGAGTCTGCCCCTCGGACTGGCGATCATCCTTTATGCGACCGCGGGCTCACTGTTCCTGACTCTCGCGGTTGGGAGTCTCTGGCGGCTCGCCGGGTTGCCGAGGGCCAGCGGCCTTGGGGCCGCGACACTCCTCTTTGTCGGCTGGGGCAGCTGTCTACCCTTCGTTCTCCGCCGGCCCGCGATCTATGAGGCCGCCGCGACCGGTGGCTTCTTCTTCGTCGCGCTGACCCTCTGGGCTGCGGCTCGGGCCGTGGAGTCGCGATCGGCGCTCCATCTTGGCCTCGCCAGTCTGAGCGCTGGTCTCGCGGTGGGTTGTCGGCCCATTCACCTGGTCGCCTGTCTCATCCCCGCGTTCGCCTTCCTCGCCCTGAGCGGCCGCGCGAGCCACTATGGTTCGAAGCGAATTCTCCTGGCGGCCACCGTCCCCTGTGTCATGGTCCTTTCGTGTCTGCTCCTCTACAACTTCCTGAGGTTCGGAGACGTCACCGAGTTCGGCCAGAACTACTTTCTCTACGACTACGCTCGCGGCGAGAACTGCCCCGGGCTCAGATTCGTGCCGGCCAACCTCTGGATGCAGCTCTTCGCCGCGCCCTCCGTCGGACCGGCCTTTCCGTTCTTCAGGCTCGAGCCGCAATGGGCGCCGCCGCTTCCGGCAGGTCATCTGGTCGCCGACCCTGTGGCGGGGACGCTGGCCTGCGCGCCCCTGGCCTTTTTCTGTCTGGTGGCGCCTCTGATCCCAGGAAGCCTGGCGCCTCTTCGAAAATCCGCGCTTGGCCTGCTCTTCCTCGGACTCGCCACCGCGATGGCCGTGGCAACTTTCCCCGCGGTGGCCGCGCGGTATGCGCTCGATTCCGGTCCGTACCTGATGGCCGCCGCCCTCCTCGTCTGGGGCTGGATCTGGTCCACTGCGCGAAGCCGCCTCTTCGTCACCGCCTCCGCGCTCGCCCTGGGAGCGCAGATCCTGCTCAACACCCTTGTGAGTTTCACTGGCAACTCGGACTGGCTGAAGGAACGCAACGGCGATGTCTACTCCCGCATCGAGGCGGCCTTTCTCCCGCTGCAGCGGGCCTGGTTCGATCACAACCCCGGGCGCTACGGGCCCGCGAAGCTGACCCTGCGCTTCAAGGAAGGGCAGGCGCGGCACTCCGAAGTCCTTCTTGCCGCGGGCGGTCCGTATCGTCACAACGCGCTCTGTATCGACTATTTGGGTCCCCGGCGTCTGCGGTTCCGTTTCCATCAACGTGGCGGCAACCCCGCGCTCGAGACGGAATCGATCCGGTTCGAGCCCGGTCGGACGTACGGGGTGGAGATCGAGATGGGTTCCCTCTACCCGGTGACCCGCAACACCCTGGAGCGGCTCTATCCGGACCAGGGGCTCTTCGAGCGAGCTGAGACCCTGCGAGTCCGATTCGACGGCGTGGAGGTGCTGACAGGCTCTTACGATTTCGTTCCATCGGTTCCCGAGCGGGTGACCTTCGGGAAAGAGACCGTGGACCCGCAGTACTGCGCGACACCGTTCTCGGGCGAGATCCTCACCGTCAGCCGCGGCTTTCGCTAGAAGCCCGCCGCCGCCCCCAACCTAGAAGCTACTCCACAGGTACTGGTTCGTGACCTCGTGGTGGAACTGGATCTCCGCGGTCTTGATTAGCGAGCCCAGGGCCTTCGGGCAGCGCTCAGCGGAAGCGAGCTTCAGTTCGGCGTACTTGCTGGCCACGTCCTCACCCATCAGCTTGCGGGTGTAGTCGCTGCCTTTGAAGAGGCGGATGGCGTCGTAGATATTGTCGGGCAGGAAGCGGGTGCGCTCCTTGCGATCGTCATCCTTCTCTGAGACCGGCCCTTCAAGACCCGTGCGCAGCATTGCGTAGATCGCCATGTAAGGATTCGAGTCGGGAGCCACCGAACGCACCTCGACCCGCTTCGACCGCTCGTTCCCGAGAGGGATTCGGATCATGGCGCCGCGGTTGTTGGCCGACGCCTTGATCTGGTTGGGCGCCTCATAGTGGGGGTCGAGGCGGCGATAGGCGTTGACCGATGAGTTGAGCATCAGGCAGATGTCGTTGGCGCTCGTGAGGATGCGGTCGACGAAGTCCCAGCCCGCTTTCGAGAGCATGTCCGGACCCTTGGCGTCGTAAAAGATGTTCTTGCCCTTGCGGTTGATGGAAAGGTTCGTGTGCATCCCGTTGCCGTTGACGCCGGTCACCGGCTTGGGAAGGAACGACGCCGTCATGTCGAAGTTCTGCGCCACCTGTCGGCAGAGCAGCTTGTAGAGCTGGACCTGATCGGAAGCGATGAGGGCCTCGGTGTACGAGTAGTTCATCTCGAACTGCGACGGCGCCACCTCGGGGTGATCCTTCTCATTCTGGAACCCCATCGCGCGTTGCACTTCGGCCGCGTGATCGATGAAACGCCGCAGTGCGTCGCCGGGGAGCGAGTGATAGTAGCCGCCGGTGGAGATGAACTCGAATTGACCGGTCTCATGGAACCGCCGTTCGGCGTCGCGGCCCTTGAAGAGGAATCCCTCGATTTCGTTCGCGGCGTGGCACACCGTGCCGTCCTTCTCGTAGAGCTTGTTCATGTAGCTCTTGAGGGTCGCGCGCATGTCGCCGATGTAGGGCTCGCCGTCCCGGCCGAGAACTTCGCCGAAAACCAGGACTTTGCCCGGTCCGAAGACATCGGCAGGCAGCCAGTAGAAGGCCGCCCAGTCGATGGCGAGGCGCAGATCCGATTCCTGCTGGGCGGTGAAACCGCGGACCGATGACCCGTCGAAGGTCAGGTTGTCGGCCGAGGCGAGCAGGAATTTCTTGTCGTAGTCGAGCATGTGCAGCCGGCCCTCGAGGTCGGTGAAGCACACCGTGACCGCCTTGATGCGCTTCTCGTCCTTGAGGTACTTGAGGCGCTTGTCGCGGATCTTCGAGGCCGAGGCGCGACCAAGCCGCTCCTCTTTCACCTCGAGGTTCATCTCCTCGAGCTGATCGTAGGGAATTTCAAGGAAGTCGCGAAGGGGCACTGGGGTCATTGGGGATCTCCTTAGATCAAAATCGCATAAAGGTTACTATAAAAACTCAACGATTAAGTTCTAATTTAATCTGCTTTACTTCAGCCACGAAACCCCGTCCACCAAAGGCTGCCATCCCCGGCTGCCTGGCCCGTTCAAGCATTGACGCCTCATACGGCGGGTGCCTATCCTTCACCTACAAGTTCCCGTTTTGAAAGCAAAAAAGGAGCACAAGGCTTCATGTCCCAGTCCCGCACGCAGGATACGTCCCGAGAGGTTTCGTACCGGAAGCGGCTGATCGAGATCGCCCACGCGCTCAACTCGGCCACGCGCATCCCGGACATCCTGGTGGAGGTGAAGGACAAGATCCTCGACCTCGTCGATGCCGACCGAGTGACTATTTTCGCCCTGGACACCAAGAACCAGGAGCTGTTCTCCATGTTCAAGGCGGGCACGGACGTGAAGGAAATTCGCGTGCCGAAGACGTTCGGGTCCATCGCGGGCTTCACCGCCCTCTCGCGAAAAACCATCAACATTCGGAACGCCTACGATCCCTCCGAGCTTGGAAAGCTCCACCCGAACCTCAAGTTCGACTCCCGCTGGGACAAGACCACGGGATACCGGACCACCCAGGTTCTCGCCTGCCCGATCGTTTTCGAGAAGTACCTGCTCGGCGTCCTTCAGCTCATCAACAAGCGGGGAGGCGCGTTCTTCGGACCCAAGGATGAGGAAGCCGCGGAAGAGCTTTCGAAGATCCTCGGCATCGCGTTCTACAACCAGCACCGCGCCGCCCGCAGCTCGAAGCCCACCAAGTACGGGGCGCTCGTGGACAAGGGCGTCGTCTCCGAGAAGGACATCGAAGCCGCGGTCACCAAGGCGCGGGTGAACCAGGTCGATGTGTCGAAGATCCTCATGGACGACTTCAAGGTGCCCAAGGAGGAACTCGGCAAGGCCATGGCGCAGTTCTTCAACTGCAAGTTCTGGGCGCCGCCCGAGGGCTATCTGATGCCCGAGGACATCAAGGGCCGCCTGACCATCGACTTCCTCAAGAAGAACGTCTCCGCTCCTATCGAGAAGCGCGAAGGCACGCTCTTCGTGGCCGTCGAAGACCCGTACGATCTCACCCGCTGCGACGCCATCAAGGCGATGAACCTCTCGCCACGCCACGAGTTTCTGGTCGCCCTCAAGGACGACATCATGCAGTATCTGGCGCGCAGCTATGGAGTCGGGGCCGCTCCCGGAGAGGCGCCCACCGCCGATGACACCGCCGACCTTGCCACCATCATCACCGAGCTTGGTTCCGGTGAAGAAGGCGAAATGGAGGGCGAGGAGGGCGCGCCCGGCGAGGCGGAAGCCGATGAGACAGACACCGCCATCGTCAAGCTCGCGAACAAGATCATCATCGAGGCCTACAACAAGGGAACCTCCGATATTCACGTCGAGCCCTACGGCAAGCAGGTTCCCACCGTCATTCGCTTCCGCATAGACGGCGACTGCATGAAGCACCTCGAGGTGCCGCCCGCCCACCGCAACGCGCTGGTCCAGCGCTACAAGATCATGGCGAAGCTCGACATCTCCGAGCGCCGCAAGCCGCAGGACGGCAAGATCCGGTTCAAGGGCCCGATGGGCGTCATCGAACTGCGCGTCGCCACCATTCCCACCGCGGGCGGCAACGAAGACGTGGTCATGCGTATCCTCGCGGCCAGCAAGCCCCTCCCCATGGAGAAAATGGGCTTCTCCGACCGCAACCTCAAGGAGATGCAGGCGATCCTCTCCAAGCCCTACGGCATCGCCCTCGTCGTCGGCCCCACCGGTTCCGGTAAAACCACAACGCTCCACTCCTGTCTTGGCTTCATCAACACCGTCGACATGAAGATCTGGACCGCCGAGGACCCGGTCGAAATCACGCAGTACGGACTGCGCCAGGTGCAGGTGTTCCCGAAGATCGGCTTCACCTTCGCCACCGCCATGAAAGCGTTCCTGCGCGCCGACCCCGATGTCATCATGGTCGGTGAAATGCGCGACCATGAAACCGCGGCCACCGGCATCGAAGCCTCGCTCACCGGCCACATGGTCCTCTCCACCCTGCACACCAACTCCGCGCCCGAGACCATCACCCGTCTCATGGACATGGACATCGATCCCTTCAACTTCGCAGACGCCTTGCTCGGGATCATGGCTCAGCGTCTTGTCCGCACTCTGTGCGGGGATTGCAAGGAAGGGTACGTTCCCGAGAAGCTCGAATACGACGGCATCATGGAGGCCTACGGCGAGGAGTTCTGGCCCGAACTGAAAGCTCCGCTGGGTCACACCTTCTACCGACCCAAGGGTTGTCCCAAGTGCGGCGGCGGCGGCTACAAGGGCCGCGTCGGCATCCACGAACTCCTGGTCGCCACCGACGAGATGAAGCGTCTCATCCAGAAGAAGGCCTCGGTCGAAACGATGCGCAACCAGGCCTTGAAGGACGGCATGCGCACCCTTCTCCAGGACGGCCTCGCCAAGGCGGTCAGCGGGCGAACCGACGCGAAGCAGGTCCGAGCGGTCTGCATCAAGTAGGCAAGCGGCGTTATCGTCCGCGTCCAGATGAAGGAAGTGGTTCAAAAAAAGCAGGGAAGACTGCCTCGCCTTTCCGGTCGCCCTTCGACCTGACAGGAAGGTGTCGACCGCCTCGGGTGGGCGGTGGGATCTTCGGTTTCCTGTTTCGGTGTGCGGATCGGTCTGCGCGCGAGCACCGCCTCGGGCCTGGCGATCCTGACGTCCTGGCTGCCCCGGGCCGTCAAACCGGGAAGCGCCCCCGTCGTCGACGCCCTCTATTCGTATGTCGCCGGGGGACGGGGCTCGCGCGCGGGCACGAAGCGCTTCCATGTTCTCTATCGCGATGCGACACGACTGGCCCGCTCGCTCGACCTCGAGGAGGTCCGCCGCGCCTTCGAGCGAGATCTCTCGATGGCGGTGGGCGCAGGCGCGCGGCGACGCATCTTCGTTCATGCCGGGGTCGTGAGTTTCGACGGCGGCGCCATCCTCATTCCGGGGAAGAGTTTCTCCGGCAAGACCACTCTCGTGCGCGCCCTTGTCGATGAGGGCGGCGCTTATTTCTCCGATGAATTCGCGGTGCTCGATTCTCGGGGCCGGGTCTTTCCCTGGGCCGAGGCGCTCGCCATCCGGAGAAATGGCGCCATGGAGGCGGCGCAGCCGCACACCCCCGAAACCCTCGGGCTCACCATAGGGCGGAAGTCGGCGCCGGTTCGCATGGTCGTGCTGACCTCCTTCGAGGAAGGGAGACGATTCCGGCCGCGAAGGATGTCACCCGCGGCGGGCGCTCTTGGCCTGCTCGCGCACACGCTTCCGGCGCAGGCGCGTCCGCGCGCCACCTTGCGGGCCCTCGCCTCCGCAGTGTCGGGCGCCAAGGTAATCCGCGGGCTCCGGGGAGATGCGCGAGAGGCCGCTCGAGCGATCGTGAAAGCGCTCGAGTCCCGTTCCGTTCCCTGATGCCGCGTCGCGTCCGCGCGCCGCGGCGACCGCCGCGCTTCTCGGTGGTGACCATCGTCCGCAACGAAGCGAGACGGCTCCCGCGTCTGATCGAGTCGCTCGGCGAGTTCCGCGAGCGGGGAGGCGAAGTGGTCGTCCTCGACACCGGAAGCGACGACGGAACACCCGAAGTGGCTGCGGAACTCGGCGCTGTTGTCGCGACCGAACCCCGTCGCTTCAACGGCGCCCTGACTGCCCGGCAGGCCGCCCGGATCCAGGCTCGTTTCTCCCGCGGGGACGAGGGCCCGTTCGTGCGTCCCGGCGAACGCCTTTTCCATTTCGCGAAAGCCCGCGCGCACGCGGCGACGCTCGCCCGTCACTCGCTTCAGTTGGCGGTCGACGGGGGCGACGTGGTCGAGGTTCTGGACATCGACTTTCTGGATTCGATCGCCGACGATCGGGGAGTCGCCGCGGCGCACTTTGAAACCCGGATCCTTACGCCCCTGGGCTGGCAGCGTGAACTCCGCGACTATGTCTACGACCGGCGGATCATGGAATGGAGGGGCCGGGCCCACAACTATCTGGCGGGCCGCAGCGGCAAGCCGATCGTCTCGCCGCGTCGCCTGACGCCTGCGCAACTTCTCGTGAGCCATCACAGCGATCTCGAGAAGCCGCGCGGCTATCAGTTCGCGGGAATGGCCCTGGACGCCCTCGCGGAGCCTCGCTCGGTTCGCTGCGCCTTCTTTCTGGCGAGGGCGCTCACCGCGGGCGGATTCCCGCGGTCGGGGCTCGATCTCGCGATGGGCCTCGACCGACCCGAAGCCCCGCCCGGGATCCGCTCCGCCGGCCTCTGTTTCGCGGCCCGATGCCGCGCCGACCTTGGGGCCGGGCCCGACGAGATCGACGGGCTGTTGTTTCGGGCCGCTCAGCGGGACCCGAATCGTCGCGACCCGCTGCTTCGCCTCGCGCGCCGATGCCTGGCGCAGGGCGAACTCCAGGCCGCGGCATCATTCGCCGCCGCCGCCCTCGCGATTCCCGCCCGTGTGAATGTTCCCGAGCCCGAGGAGAACCTGACCACCGGGCCACACGCAACCTTGTACTGGGCCCTGCTCTGGCTGGGCCGGGCGGGGGAAGCGAGATCGCACTTCGAACGATGCCGGGCGCTCGATCCCGCGAATCCCCTCTACGCCGAACACGCCGCCCTTTTCGGCATGGCCCCAAGATGAAGGGGCGGTCGCGTCCGGCGTTCTCGGTGGCGGCCATCCTCCGCAACGAGAGCCGCGCCTTGCCGCGCCTCCTCGACTCGCTCGCTGATTTTCGTGCCCGCGGTGGAGAGGTCGTCGTCCTCGATACCGGAAGCTCGGACGAGACGGTGCCTCTCGCCGAGGCGGCGGGCTGCGTGGTGGCGCGCGCCCCTCGCCGCTTCAACGGCGCACTGACCTCGGAGCAGGCCGAGCGAATCACCGCGCTGCTCTCGAAAAACGGCGAGTCCTTCGTCCAGCCCGGCGATCGGATCTTCAATCTCGCGGGCGCCCGCAATGCCGCCGACGCCCTGGCGCGGAACGACTTCGTCATGGCGGTGGACGGGTGCGACATCGTCGAGGCCATGGATGTGAAGTTCATCGATGCCCGGATCCGCGCGGGCGATGCGGAGGTTCTCCTCTTCGAGACCCGCCGCCTGCACCGCAGCCGTTGGGTGATCGAACAGCGCAACTATCTCCATGATCGACGACGCACCCGATGGTTCGGCCGCGCCCACAATCAGATCGTCCCGGCGCGACCCCATCATCACCCCCGCAAGGTCGCAATCCCTCCCGACCGTCTGCGCGTCACTCATCACACGGACGAGACAAAACAGCGCGGCCATCAACTGACCGGTCTGGCCCTCGATGTTCTCGAGTCTCCGCACGTGCCTCAGCGTCGCCTCGTTCTCGGGCACGAACTCTTCGCGCGCGGCTTCCATCACTCGGCGCTCGCGCTTTTCGAGGGCCTGGATCAGGCGGGCGTTTCCAGTTCCGTGCGGTCGGTCGGCCTGTCGATGGCGGCGCTCTGTGTGGCGGCGCTGAGGGGTCCATCCGATGAAGCGGTGACAGATCTGCTCTTTCGGGCCGCGCGCCGTGATCCCGGCCACCGCGACCCGCTCCTGCAACTTGCACGACTTTCACTCGAAGCCGGCGGGTTTCAGGCGGCGGCGTCCTTCGCCATGGCGGCGCTCGCGATCCCGGCTCGAGTGGCCTTCACCCAACTCGAGGAGAACCTGAAAGACGGTCCCCACGCCATTCTCTACTGGGCTCTCCTGTGGCTCGGGCGCCCTGCCGAGGCCAGAGAGCACCATCGGATTTGCATCACGATGGACCCGGCCAATCCGGTCTACCGGGACCACGCCCGGCTTTTTGCCTAGGCGCCGGAGTAGCTGTAGCTGTAGCCGAACGTCTGGCAGGCATTGCCGCTGCCGAAGTTGAGGCACTCCAGACCGGGGCAGCATGTCCCGTCGCCGTAGTAGGAGCAGGGCGCGTACAGAGCGCCGCAACTCTGGGCGGAGGCTGCGTTCGGCACCGCGATGCTGACCACAACGGGAAGCAGCCCCGCCGCGAGCCCGCGCAGGATGGAGCGGCGGGGAAGGGCGGCCCCCGGCCGCAGCAGATCGGCGGCGGCCAGCTCATTCACCGCGGCCGCGACCAGTTCCTTCGAATGAGGCCGGCCGAGCGCCTTCCCGAGGTCTTTCGCCACGCCCTCGATGGGGCGTTTGCCGTCGAGCTTCTCGAAAACCAACGAGGCGGTGCGGTTGAGGGAATGGGCACGATGAGAGGCGAGATCGTAGACGATCACTTCTTCGCCTACCTTCTGAACGAGCAGGTCATCTCTTCGCGCTGGAACCGGGTTGTTTTTGGTCGCCATGTTTCCCCTCGGACGGGCAGTATCGCTGCGGCTCCTCGACGCTGTCAAGGCGCGGCCCGTGCGAGTCCGGTCACCTGCCGTGTCGTGTGCGAGGCGCCGGGCAGCAGGGTGATCCGCGCGTCGGCGCAGGTGCCCGCCTCGACACAGACGAACTCGTTCCAGTGCGCACCCACGTCCCTCATATTTGTCCCGCCCGCCTCGCCGGGATTCCAGACCACCGTGGCCTCGCTACCCGCCTTCACCCCAGCGATCCGGCGTTTCTTCGACGGGTCGTCGACCACGACGGCCCCCCGGCTCGGGACATAGATGTTGTTGACCTCGCTCCCATCGAACACGATCGGCCCGGATTGGACGCCACGGTTATGCCGCGTGGAGTGGACGAAAGGCCGGTCCTCGAGCCCGCGCACCGAGACGCTCCGGACATCCCCGACACGGAGGTAGGTGTGCAACGCATCCGCGTAAGCGAAAGGCTCGTCGCCTGTGTTCGTGGTCGAGAGGTCGATCTCGAGCGCGGTCCCGATGGTGGCCGTGAGGGTGAGGGCGAAACGATGCGGCCAGGCCGCGAGCGTGGTTTCGTCTTCGGAAAGGGCGAGACGCAGCCGCGTCCGGCCGTCCGCAAGCTGAGCGGCATCGAGAGGTCGCCACGCCCGAGTGCGCGCGAGGCCGTGTGCGGGAAGATCCGCCCGCGAAGGATGGGGCCCGAACCACGGCCAGCAGATGGGCACGCCGCCCCGGTTCGCCTTCCCGGTTTGAAACGGACTGAGAGGGCTGAGCCACAGCAGCGGCTCTTGCCCCGCCGCCCGAAAATGGGTGACCTGCGCGCCGAGGAGATAGACGTGAGCCTCGGCGAAATCGTTCGTGACCGCGAACCGGGAAAGCCCGTGAGAATCCGTTTCAAGCCGAACCACCCCGGGAATCTCATGCGTCATCGCGGTCTCCTGCCGCGGAGATTAGCCGTCGTCCCGACTCCCGCGCCGGCTAGAAACCTCCAGCCACGAGCGGTGAGCGGGGTCCACTCGCGAGTCCCGATCTTTTTTGGGGCGGGCGGGTTCGTCAACGCTCGTATCCGAAGAGAGCGAAGGCCCAATTCCTGAGGGGCACCGCTCCGCGGTCCCCCTCCAGAGCAAAGTCGCTGGCGCTCGTTTGTCATTTGGGCCGTAGCGACTGGGGCATGGAAGGCGGGTCCGTGCAACGCTCAACGCGGAAGAGAGCGAAGGCGGGATTTACTCCCGCCGCAGCGACCGGGGGTTTGGGGGGCGGGGCCGTGTAACGCCCCCCAACTAAGAGATGGTGGACCGCGCCGGGATCGAACCGGCGGCCTCCTGATTGCGAACCAGGCGCTCTCCCAGCTGAGCTAGCGGCCCACGAGGGTCTCGTGAAGAGCGGGGAGCTTATCAGAATCAGGCAACCGGAGCCGCGTCGTAAACGAGCTTGAACCTGAGGCCGGGCATCGGTCCTGAGCCCTCGCTTTCGAATTCGATCACGAGCTTTCCGTCCGGCCGCAGGGTGTAGGTTTCCTTCCGCTTACCGCCCATCTCGGGACGGCTTTCGATGACGAGGGCGCCTTTGACGAACTTCGTGGTGACCTCGAGTTTGCCCGCCCCGCCCTCCTTTTTTCGCTTCTGACCGTCGGAGCGGAGGATCCGCAGATTGTTTTCGGTTCGAAAGGCAAGGCTCTCGCCCTCCTGCTCGATGGTGAATTGCGGCGACGGGACGGGCCCCATTCCCCCGCGCGGCCGTCTGAGACCCTGCCCGTCTCCGGCTTCCGCATCCTGTCGATCGGCGACCGGCGGGCCGTCAAGGGGAGGTTCGGCACTCCACACGCCGCCGCCAGCGCCTCCGGGCCCGCCCGGACTGCGGCCACCCGGCCCTCCCATCCCGCCCGCACCGCCGGGCCTGCCCCCACCGCCGCCCATTCCTCCGCCCCCGCGGCCGCCCATGCCTCCTCCGCCACCCGGGCCTCCCATGCCGCGG